>NZ_JAMYVM010000008.1:0-212921 GCF_040324035.1 Mesorhizobium sp. M0016
ACGCCGAAAGGCGACGATGACCGCCTCTTCCTTAGTCGATAGCACTGTCGACTTCGGATCTCTGGGGCCAGTCGGAAGATCGGCGGCCGACGTCCGGTTCCTCCACTTCCTAACCGTCTTCTGATTGATGCCGTAGCGCTTCGCCAGCGCCCTCAGACTCTCTTGACTATGCTGTATCGCTCGACGGATCGCCTCTGTCGTCGTGGCGCTCCCATGAAGAACCTGGCCCATAGCGCATCCTTTGATTCGGACGAAAAGTATGCGCCATCAAAGCCTGGGATCAAACATCTAGACGCCAAGCCGAAACAAAAACGGGGCTCAGCGAGCCCCGTTTCATCAGAAGTATGGCCCGATCACCCCTTCGGCGCTGGCGGGGTGGCCGGCTTGACTTTCGGGGTTTCCTGCGCCGTGTTGGATTCGATCGGCGGCAGGCCCTTCATCAGCTTCTGCTGCAAAATGGCAAGCACATCGGGATCCGGCTTCAGGTCGCGCGCCTGGTTCCACTGGAATGTGGCTTCGAGCTTGCGGCCGACGCGCCAATAGGCATCGCCGAGATGGTCGTTGAGCACCGGATCTTCCGGCTTGAGCGACACGGCGCGCTCCATTTCGCGCACGGCGTCGTCGAACCGGCCCATGCGGAAATAGGCCCAGCCCAGCGAATCGACGATGTAGCCGTCGCTCGGCCTGAGGTCGACGGCCTTTTGGATCATCGCCAGGCCTTCCTTGAGGTTCATGTTCATGTCGACCCAGGAATAGCCGAGATAGTTCAGCACCTGCGGCTGGTCGGGGAACAGTTCCAGCGCCTTGAGGAAGTTCGGTTCGGCCTTGGGCCATTCCTTCAGCCGCTCATAGGCGATGCCGCGCTGATAGTAGATGTTCCAGTTGGCATTGGTCGGCGTCTTCAGCACCGCGACCGCCTTGTCGTAGAGAGTGGCGGCGGAGCGGAAATCCTCCTTCGAGGCATAGACCCCGCCCAGCGCCAGATAGGCGCGCATGTCATCGGGGTGAGCTTCGACGAATGCCTTGAGATGGGCGATCGCCTCGTCGTGACGGTTGAGATCGGCAAGGTTGAGGCCGAGCTGCAGGTCGGAAAGCTCCTTCAGCGGCGAGGAGGCTGGAATGCGGCTATAGAGCGCAATGGCGCCTTCGCCGTCCTTCAGCTGCTCCGCAACGGCCGCAAGCTGCACCAAAGCGGCGTCGCTGTCGGGCTTGAGCGCGAGCGCATATTGCAGATAGAGGCGCACGAACGGCTCGCCGCCGCCGCGATTGAGCGCGATGGCGAGGTCGAGCAGGATTTCAGCGGCGCCTTCGGAGGGACTGGCGACGAAGGGCTCGATCTTGTCGCCCTTGCTGATCCTGTCGCGAAGCGCCTGGATGTCGAGCTTGCCGGGCGCGAACGCCTCGGCCTTGTCGAGCACGTAGAGCGCCTTGTTCTTGTTGCCCTTGCGCGCCAGGAAAGACGCGTAGGCCTGGGCGTTGCGCATCCATGTCTCGGGCGCGGCACCGCCGGCCGTGACGTCGGTCAGGGTCGCGTCATAAAGCGCGTCGGCCTTGTCCGATAGGCCTGCGGCATCGGCGATCAGCGCGCGGTGGAAGGACTTGAACAGGCCGAACCAGTCAGGCCCCTGCAGTTTGTCGATCGAGGCCATCGCCCCGGTGGGGTCGCCGGCGCCCTCTTGTGCCCAGCCGGACATGACGCCGGAAATCAGTCGGTCGAGATCGGATTCGAGCGACAGCTTGAGCCAGTACTGCGCCTTGGTGAAATCCTTCTTGTGGAAGGAATCGACCGCCAGAGCCAGACGCGAGAAGCGCTCGACGTCGGGAACTCCCTTGAGCTTGTCGGCATAGACCAGCGATTCCTCGAAGCGGCCTTGCGCGATCAGCGACAGCATCAGGCTTTGCTGCAGTGAGGTGTCGCCGGGATTGAAGGCGAGCGCCTGCTTGTAATAAGCGATGGCATTGTCGAGGTCGTTGTCGCCTTCGGCGATGCGGGCGGCGAGATAGGCGCCCGAGAAGGAGGTGATCTTGACCGGGTCGGTCGATTCCTTGGCGTAGGCAGGCAGCGGAGAAATCGCCATCCCTGCCACAATTGCCAGCCCCGCGAGCCAGCGCGCACGTCCTTGCCGCATCGTATCCCTTTCAGCCAAGCGCCATCCCGCGTCGGCGCGGAGAAGCCATAGACTCGATGTTTCCTGACAAAGCATGGCCTTTTTGGGGTCAGGCTTCAATCCGGGCCGAATTCACAATCGGGTCACCCGATTAACAAACCATGGCGACGCAGACACTATCGGTTCCGACAATAGCAGATCGGGGTTGGGAGCTACAGCCTGACATCGCGATATCCGCCTGCCGCGACAGTGCTGCACAGGCCGGCCCACTCGCAACCCTGGCAGGCCTCACGCGTCACGCCGGCTGCAAAGGCGGCGCGCAAGCCGGCAAGCGTTGCCGCGTCGAGGCTGAAGCGGACGCCGGCCCGGATCGGCCGGGTCAGCAGCTTGCCGACATCGCGTGCTGCCAGCTCGTCCCGGCCGGCGGCGCTTTCGCGCAAGCAGTGGGGCTGCGCCCCGCCGAGCAGCGGCTGGCAGATGTCGTCGGGGCCGGAGACGATCAGAATATCCTCGCCCCGGCCCAGACGTTTCGCGATCACGTCATAGTTGGCGACGAAGGCTGCGCTGTACCCTTCGCCGATATAGGTCAGCAGGCAAAGAAGATGGTGGGAGCGCAGCCGGACGGTCATCGGTCAGGACGCACCAGCGGAGCCTGTTCCATCCCGATGGTATCGGGATGGGGCTCCATCTCTTTGTTTGAGCATGATCTCTTCCGAAAACCGGACTCCACTTTTCGGGATCATGCTCCTGCCGGGTCCGCCTTGTTGCTCCAAAACAGCTTGAGCGTCGCGGCGCCGAGCGCCGATTTCAGCAGGCCGCCGACGAGGAACGGCAGGAAACCGAAGGCGATGGCCTGTTCGAGGCCGATCATGACGGCGAGCCAGGCCGTTCCGAGAACCAGGCAGGCGAGGTTGCCGAGGACCATGCCGGCGAAGGCGAGCAGCACGCGGTTGCCGTTCCAGCCGCGCTCGGCCAGCCAGCCGACAAGCGCGCCGACGAGCGGGAAGGCGAAGAGATAACCGCCCGTTGCCCCGACGAAATACGACGCGCCCGCTGCCCCTCCGGACAGGACAGGAAAGCCCACGGCGCCCTCGGCGAGCCAGGCGATGATGGTCATGGCGCCAAGCCGCCAGCCATAAAGTGCGCCGACCAGCGTCACGGCGAAGGTCTGCATGGTGACCGGCACCGGCACCATCGGCACCTCGATCTGGGACAACAGCGCCAGAAACAGCGTACCGAGGACGACGGCCGCAACTTGCCAGGCATACGAGCGGGTTTGCAGGCGCAACGGGCTGAAGGAGGGCTTGGAGGGCGAAAAGGCGATGTCGGTCATGGCGGCTTCCCTGGCTGGTTTGAATTATAGATAATTTTGTTGTTCGATCTATTATCGAATCCATATTTGCGCGGGAATGGCAACCCTCGCCCCTAAAA
Source organism: Mesorhizobium sp. M0016 (assembly GCF_040324035.1). Taxonomy (NCBI): domain Bacteria; kingdom Pseudomonadati; phylum Pseudomonadota; class Alphaproteobacteria; order Hyphomicrobiales; family Phyllobacteriaceae; genus Mesorhizobium; species Mesorhizobium sp. M0016. The sequence goes on from NZ_JAMYVM010000008.1 coordinate 3,540, forward strand.
AGGCTTGGGCTTGCGTGTCGAATAAAGGACATTTGGAAAGGCTGGCGGGACAGCACCCCCCTCTGGCCTGCCGGCCATCTCCCCCGCAAGTGGGGAGATCGGATGTCGCCTTTGCTTTCGCCAATGGCCGACGTTGCAGGACTAACGCAACGGCAAAGCTGTTGATCTCCCCCCTTGCGGGGGAGATGTCCGGCAGGACAGAGGGGGGTGTGAAGGATCGCTACGCGCGGAATCCGACGACTTGTCCCTTCGTCCCTACCCGACGATGGCAAACGATTCGCGCATCTTGCCCGACGCGGTCTTGACCGGTTTCTGGCCGATCCACTGAACGTGCCGGCCAAGCGTGGCCGCGGCCGATTCGGTGTTGCCTTGCCGCAGCGCGCTCAGGATCGCGCGATGATCCTGGTCGGTGCGGATTTCCCATTCCGAGCGCCAGGCGGCGAACAGGAAGCGGGCGCTTGCGGCGTGCAAATCGTCGATGGTGGCGATGAGCCGCGGCATGCCGCAGGGCGCCAGGATCAGCCGGTGGAAGGTGCGGTTGGCCTCCTCCCAAGAGCGGACATCGCGGGATTTGTCGCCGGCCTTTGTGGCTTCTTCGGCAAGGTTGAGAATGGAAGCCGTCAGATGCGGCGCGGCATGGCGCAGCGCCAGCACTTCGAGGGCTGCCCGCATTTCGGCGACTTCCCTTACCTCGCCGAGATCGAAAGCGGCGACGCGCACGCCCCGCCTGGGCTCACTGACCGCCAGCCCTTGCGCCTCCAGGCGCCGGAAGGCTTCGCGCACCGGGACATGGCTGGTCTGGAATTCCTCGGCGATGTGATCCTGCCGCAGCCGGGCGCCGGGTTCGATCGCGCCCGATATGATGCGATCCGCCAGCACCTTGCTGATGCGCACGGCGATGGTGTCGTCTGCGGTCTTTGCCATGTTTTATAGATAATTTGCACTGCTGCCGATTGTCGAGCGGTGATTGCCCGATTTTGCGTGCAAACTTGCTTTGGCGCCAGGCGCGGGTCAGTTCACCCGGCTGATGCAGAAGTCGATGACGTCGATGAGCGCCGATTTCTGCGGCGTCGCCTCCAGCGGTGCCAGCGCATCGCGGGCGATCTCGCCGAAATGGCGGGCCCGTCCGATGGTGTCGGCAATGGCGCCATGGCGGGTCATCAGGCCGATCGCCTTTTCCAGGCCGGCATCGTCGGTGACATTGTCCTCGATGGCGCGCTTCCAGAAGGTGCGCTCGGCCTTGGTGCCGCGCCGGTAGGCGAGGATGACCGGCAGTGTAACCTTGCCTTCGCGGAAATCGTCGCCGACATTCTTGCCCAGCTCCTGGCTGGAGCCGCCATAATCCAGCGCATCGTCGATGAGCTGGAAGGCAAGGCCGAGATTCATGCCGTAGGAGCGCAAGGCGGCGCGATCGTTGCGCGTCGCCGATGCGATGACCGGGCCGACCTCGGCGGCAGCCGAGAACAGCGCCGCGGTCTTGGCCTTGATGACGGCGAAATGCTCGTCCTCGGTGGTATCCAGGTTCTTGGCTGCCGCCAGCTGCATCACCTCGCCCTCGGCGATGATCGAGGCGGCGCTGGACAGGATGTCGAGCGCTTCCAGCGAACCGACATCGACCATCATGCGAAAAGCCTGGCCGAGCAGGAAATCGCCGACCAGCACGCTCGCCTGGTTGCCCCAGATCATGCGGGCAGTCTTTTTGCCGCGCCGCATGCCGCTCTCGTCGACGACGTCGTCATGGAGCAGCGTGGCGGTGTGCATGAACTCGACCGCGGTGGCGAGCTTGACGTGGCCCTCGCCAGAATAGCCGAACATCTGGGCCGCCGCGAGCGTCAGCATGGGACGCAGCCTTTTGCCGCCCGACGAGATCAGATGATTGGCGACCTCCGGGATCATCTCGACGTCGGAGCCGGCCTTGGACAGGATCAGTTTGTTGACGCGCCCCATATCGGCTGCTGTCAGGTCGATGAGATCCTTGATGGACGCGGGTTCCCGCTTCCCGTTTTCGATGTTGAGAACGACACCCACCAACAAACACTCCCGTCTTTGATCACGCGTGCGACGGCACCCTGGTCCCACCTGGGACTCTAGGGCGGCACATACGGGCACGGCAAGAGGCGAATTGGCGCGGCTGCGGTGACGGCGTGTCAACCTTAGCGACCGCATGCCGTTGCCCGGAAACCGCTCCACACTTTTCGGCGCCATGCTCCGGCGTTTACATCAACGCTGCAACCTGCGAACTTCGTCCGATGATAGAACTCGTGCGCACCAACGATGCCGTGATCATCTCCTTCGTCGAATCGCTGATGCGCGATGCCGGGATCGCCTGCTTCGTCGCCGACCAGAACATGAGCATTCTCGAAGGGTCGATCGGTCTTTTGCAGAAGCGCGTGATGGTCGATGCCGTCCAGGCCGATCAGGCGCGGCGCATCTTGAAAGACGCCGGCATCGAGAACGAAATCCGCCAGACATAATGGCTGAAGCGAGCGCGCTTACCAGCGATACGCCGGCCCATACGGTCGATGCCTTCCATCGCGGCCGCTTCTGGCTGGTCCAGCCCAGGACAGGGCATCGCGCCGGGATGGATGCCATGATGCTGGCGGCAGCAGTTCCATCCGGCTTTGCTGGACGCCTCGCCGATTTCGGCGCCGGCGCCGGTGCGGCGGGTCTTGCCGTGCTGTCGCGCTGCCCAGAGGCGCAGGTCGTGCTCGTCGAACGGTCGACCGAGATGGCAGGCTTCGCCACAACCACGCTCGCCCATCCCGGCAATGCGCATCTCGGCAATCGCGCCTCGGTGCTGACCGCCGACGTCACGCTGTCGGGCCGGGCGCGGACGCAAGCCGGCCTTGCCGACAATTCCTTCGATTTCGTCATCATGAACCCGCCCTTCAACGCGGCGCAAGACCGCGCCACGCCCGATCCGCTGCGGCGGCAGGCGCATGTCATGGACGACGGGCTGTTCGAAAGCTGGATCCGGAGTGCGGCTGCCGTCGCCAAGCCGCGCGGGGGCCTGGCCGTCATTGCGCGGCCGGAACAGCTTGGCGACCTCCTCCATGCGCTGTCGGGCCGCTTCGGCGACGCCGAGATGCTGGCCGTGCATCCGCGCCCGGAAGCAGCCGCAATCCGCATTGTCGTCAGGGCAGCGCTCGGCGCGCGCGGCAAGCTGTCGATCCGCCAGCCTTTGATGCTGCATGGGCAAACGGGCGACGGCCCGTCGGAACGAACCGAGATGATCAACAACGGACTGGCGTCGCTGTTTGGCGATTGATTTAGGCCCGTCAGTGTCGTTGCCGCAAAACCGGCACACACTTGGCTGAGATGGATTGCAGCATTGCCGTTGACCGGCAAATCCCTACATGCGTTGAAGCCATTTGGAGACAGCCACCTCGTGAAACGCCTTTTCAACCGCCTGCTGCCGAAATCCTGGCGATCCAGCGTCGTCACCATTCCCGTCATCAGGCTGCATGGCACCATCATGGCCGGCGGCGGCCCGTTCCGGCCGAGCCTGTCCTTGGCGTCCACCGCCGCCCTCATCGAAAAGGCGTTCCTGTTCGATGCGCCCGCCGTCGCCATTTCGATCAATTCGCCTGGCGGCTCGCCGGTGCAGTCGCGGCTGATCTTCAAGCGCATCCGTGACCTCGCGGTCGAGAAGAACAAGAAGGTGCTGGTCTTCGTCGAGGATGTGGCGGCCTCGGGCGGCTACATGATCGCGGTCGCCGGCGACGAGATCTTTGCCGATCCGTCCTCCATCGTCGGTTCGATTGGTGTCGTCTCGGCCTCGTTCGGCTTTCCCGAGTTGATGAAGAAGATCGGTGTCGAGCGCCGTGTCCACACCGCCGGCCAGAACAAGGCGGTGCTCGACCCGTTCAAGCCGGAGAAGAGGGAAGACGTCGAGCGCCTGAAGGCGCTGCAGCTGGAAGTGCACGAGACCTTCATCGACCTGGTCAGGGAACGCCGTGGCACCAAGCTGAAGGACGATCCGGACCTGTTCACCGGCCTGTTCTGGACCGGCAAGAAAGGGCTGGAGCTTGGCCTCGTCGATGCGTTGAGCGACATGCGCACGGTACTGAAAACCCGCTTCGGCGCGAAAACCCAGCTCAGGCTGGTCACCGCGCCGCGTGGCCTGTTTGGCCGCATCGGCCTGTTCGGCTCGAACTTTTCAGCGCCCGATATTGCCGCCGCCGCCGCAAGCGGCGTGATCGATGCGGCGGAAGAGCGCGCATTGTGGGCTCGCTTCGGGCTTTGAAAAAGCAGGGAAAGCGTCTAGCATGAGGGCTTGACAGTCTGCCTTGCCGCCTTGCGAGGGAGGAGCTTTGAAATGCCACAGATCATTTTCTTCGCAGTTGTCGGCGCAGCCGCTTATTTCGGCTACCGCACCTTCGTCCGCGAGGCCGAACGTGTGACCGCCAAGGTGCGGCGCACCGAAAAGCAGGCAGCCAACGGCACCAACGGCACGCTGGTCCAGGATCCCAAGACCGGCGAATACCGCCTGGCCAAGGACTGAGCATCATCCCGTCAGCAGCCGACAGTTTGGATGCCGCAGCCCGGACGTGGCTTGCGCCCGCCAAGATAAATCTGGCGCTGCACGTCAGCGGCAGGCGCGCCGACGGGTATCATCTGCTCGAGAGCCTGGTCGTTTTCACCCGCTTCGGCGACAGGGTCGAGATCGAGCCTGCCGACGCCGACCGGTTCTCCGTATCGGGCCGTTACGCGACTTCCGTGCCGATCGACGACAGCAATCTGGTGGTGAAGGCGCGCGAGGCGCTGCGCAGGCAGGCCGGCCAGCAGAGCACGCCGCCGGTTGCCATCCGGCTGGAAAAGAACCTGCCGGTCGCATCCGGGGTCGGCGGCGGCTCGAGCGACGCGGCGGCGGTATTGCAGGGTCTTGTCCGGACCTGGGGGCTCGACATCGGCGAGGCCGAACTGAGCCGGATCGGTCTCACGCTCGGCGCCGACGTGCCGATGTGTCTTGCGGCAAAACCGCTGGTTGCGCGTGGCGTCGGCGACGAGCTGTCGCTGGTGCCGGATTTTCCGGCGCTCGCTTTGGTGCTGGTCAATCCCGGCGTCGCCGTCTCGACGCCCGATGTGTTCAATGCACTTGAAAAACGCGACAATGAAGGACTGCCGCCGCTGCCGCGCGGTTTCGATTTCCACGGCGTCCGCAATTGGCTGGAGATCACCCGCAACGATCTTGAGGAACCGGCGCAAGCAATACAGCCGCCCATCGGCAGAGCGCTTTCCCTGCTGAACAGGGCCGGATCTGGATTCTCGCGCATGTCGGGCTCCGGCGCGACATGCTTCGGGCTGTTCGAGACCGGCAATGTCGCCAAGCGCGCCGCCGCCGAGATCCGCAGCCGCGAACCGGAGTGGTTTGTCGCCGCGACACGAAGCATCGCTTCAGAGGGGGCCGATGACCAAAATTGACGAAAGCCGCCTGTTCATCCCGGTGCGCATCGCGGTGCTGACGGTGTCCGATACGCGCAGCCTTGCCGACGACAAATCCGGCCAGACGCTGGCTGATCGCATCGCCGAGGCCGGCCATGTCCTGGCCGCGCGCGACATCGTCACCGACGACCGGGAGAAAATCCGCGACAAGGTGCTGGGCTGGTCGCGCGACGAAGACATCGATGTCGTCATCACCACCGGCGGCACCGGTTTTACCGGCCGCGACGTGACGCCGGAGGCGCTGGAGCCGATCTTCGAGAAGCGCATGGATGGCTTTTCCGAAGTGTTCCATCGCATTTCCTACGACAAGATCGGCACCTCGACAGTGCAGAGTCGGGCGACGGGCGGCGTCGTCAACGCCACCTTCGTCTTCGTGCTGCCGGGCTCGCCCGGCGCCTGCAAGGACGCCTGGGACGGCATCCTGAAACCGCAGCTCGACTACCGCCACATGCCCTGCAACTTCGTCGAGATCATGCCGCGCCTGGACGAGCATTTGCGGCGCGGCAAGGCCGCCTCGTAAACCAAGGCAAAGTGCCGGCCAAGTGCTGCCTTTGTCAGGCAGAATGGCGGCTGCGCCTTCGAGAGGTCATTTCCTCCGGGTCGTCGGGCGGATAGTCTGTCGCCAAGTCAAGACGGAAGAGATCCAATGAGCGCGCACCGCGGCGGCTGCCATTGCGGCAACATCCACCTGACCTTCGAAACCGGAATTGAGCCGTCCGAGATGGAGATCCGCGCCTGCCAGTGCGCGTTCTGTGTCCGGCATGGTTCGCGCGCCGCCGCCGATCCGCAGGGCCGATTGATCGTCTCGGTCGAGGACGAGGCGCGGCTGCACCGATACCGGTTCGGATTACGCACCGCCGATTATCTCATCTGCCGGGACTGCGGCGTCTATGTCGCTGCTGTGACCACCGACTGCGACCCAAGAGCGATCGTCATCGTCAATGCGCTGGATGACCGGCCGCGGTTCAACCGCGAGCCGGTCCCGATGGACTATGATGCCGAGAACAAAGAGGGTCGCATTGCCCGGCGGCAAGCGCGCTGGATGCCGGTCGAGATCCGCTCCGGCGTCAGCGGATGACCGGTTCGCCGTGGAAGCGGCGGCGCGAGGGCGGCGAGACGCCGAAGCCGACCTCCATCATCAGCCGTGGCGTGGTGGACGGCACGGTGCCCATGTGGAAGCCGAACGGGTCCTCGACGAAGCCGAGCCCGGCCTCGCCGGTCAGCGTGACCGGGCTGTCCTCGCCATAGACCTTGAGCACGTCTTGCGCCGGATGGCCGACCAGCAGCGTCAACTGGTGCTTGAGGCTGCGCCTGTTGTGGCTGCCTTTGACATAGACATGCGGGCCGGTGCCGGCATCGCAGGGCTTGAGATAGAAGAAGAATTTCAGCATCCGCCAGTCGTCGAGATCGAAATGATATTTGCCGAGCGAGGCAAGGTTCTTGTCGGCGTCGGAAGCCTCGCCGGTCGGAAAGCTCCACCAGACACGCGTGGTGATCAGCTTTGCCTGCCCGCCCAGATAGTGCTGGGCGATGTCGAGCAGCAGCGGGTCGTTCTGGATGGCGAGTGCCGCCTTGCAGCCGAGGATGCGCTCGAAATAGTGTCCGCTGAGCAAAGAGCGGCCGAACCGCTTCTCGGCTTCTGCGTGTTCTCCGGGCATGAATTCGAGCCGGCGGTCGAAATTGCCGAAGCACGGCGTGCTCTGAGCAAAGCTGGCGATCTCTTCGTGGATTGCCTGCGGAAGGACCAGTCCGGAGAACAGGCCATCGGCGCGCAGCGCCGCGACGATCGACTTGAGGTCGACGCCCCTGAACATCGTCGCTCCGGCACTCTGCGCGGGGCGCGCGGCTTTGGCGCCAAGCCAGTGCAGTTTGCGCGCCGGCATGGTGCGGGCAAGCACGAACATCGGCAGCCATGCGGGATTTTCGCGCAGGTCGGACAGATAGGTCGGGATACGCACCGCAATGCGGCGGAGCTGGCTGCCGTTGCGGGCAATGGCTTCCAGACTGGGGGCGCCGGATTTGTCAGGGGACGAAAGGTTCATCGGGGTCCTCAGATATGAACGGCAGCAACGACGACGCGGCGCTTGCTTACCGCTCCGGCACTACCCAAACCCCGATATCCCGCATCAACGGAATGCTAATCCCGCGTCAGCTTTTGTGCAATGCACAATAGCTTTTTGCGGCGAAAAAGAGGGATGGTGCTGCGACCGTGCCAATGCGGATGAGACGCCGACGCTGCCCCTCATCCGCCCTTCGGGCACCCTTCTCCCTGGGAACGGGAAAAGGGAGAAAGATCACTTCTTCGGCGCCAGCCAGATTTCGGCGTCGAGCCGCCTGGTGGCGAGACCGCGCGCAAGGGCTTCGGCGCTGTGCGCGTTCTTCGACAGGGCAGCGGCCTGGCGCTTGCTGATGACCAGCCCTTCGGCCAGCGCCCGGTTGCCCGAAAACACCCGTGACAGGAACGGCGTGCGGCTGCCGCGCGCACGGGAAAAGCGCGCCGGCATGGTTTGCCGCGCCGTGTGAGCGACAACGTCGTCGATCCAGCCCTCCGCCAGCCTTGCGCCGGGTTCCAGAAACAGCAGCCAGTCACCCTTCGCCTGCCTGATTCCCGCGGCAATGCCGCCGGCCACGAAGTGGCAGCCGGCATGATCGGCAACCCGATGCGTCTGGTCGGTCGAGCCGGTGTCGCAGACGATGACATCGCGCACCACGCCCTCGACCGCGCCGCCGATCAACGAGGCGAGCGTGCGGGCAAGGCCTTCTTCGTCATCCCGGGTTTCGATGAGAACGCTGAGCATTTTTAGCCGAATAGCGGAAAGCCCGGCGCAGCGCCAGTTTTGCATGGCCCAACGAAAAAGTTCTTGCTTTGTTCTCATCAGCGAAATAGGATTATTTTCATGAACAGAGCGATTCGACAGCCAGCCGACAGTCCTTGGGAAAGGGCCAAAATGGAACATATCGTGCGTGCGGACATTGCTGCTTTCGGAGCAGGGCGAGCCGAGATGGCCAATGCGATGATCGAACAGAGCGGCATGCGCGTCCGTCCGGATCGCAACCGCGGCCGTTCCGCGGGCATCAACCCGTCCGGCCGGTTCGAGCCGGTCAGCCGGGATGTGTTCGACGACGGCTGGAATTCGCTGGAGGAATTGCCGCCGTTCAAGACCGAAGTGCAGGTCGAGAAGCCGCGCACCATCATCACCCGCAACGAATCGCCCGACATTTCCTTCGACCGCTCGATCAACCCCTATCGCGGCTGCGAGCATGGCTGCGTCTATTGTTTCGCCCGGCCGACGCATTCCTTCATGGGCCTGTCGCCGGGGCTGGATTTCGAAGCGAAGCTGTTTGCCAAGCCGGATGCGGCGCGGCTGCTCGACAAGGAACTGTCGAAGGATGGCTATCAGCCGCGCACCATCGCGATCGGCACCAACACCGATCCCTACCAGCCGATCGAGAAACAATACCGGATTATGCGCGAGATCCTCGAAGTGCTGGAGGCGCGCGGCCATCCGGTCGGCATCGTCACCAAATCCCATCTGGTGACGCGCGACATCGACATCTTGTCGCGCATGGCCGAACGGGGCTTGGCCAAGGTGGCGCTGTCGGTGACAACGATGGACCGCATGCTGGCGCGCACCATGGAGCCACGCGCGTCGACGCCGACCAAGCGGCTTGAGGCGATCCGGCAGCTTTCCGATGCCGGCATTCCGGCCTCTGTCATGGTGGCGCCGATCATTCCCGGCCTGACCGACCAGGAGATGGAGCGCATCCTCGATTCGGCACGCGCCGCAGGCGCCCGCGAGGCCGGCTATGTGATCCTGCGCCTGCCGCTCGAGGTGGCGCCGATCTTCAAGGACTGGCTGCTGCGCCACTATCCCGACCGCTACCGGCACGTGATGTCGCTGATCCGTTCGATGCGCGACGGCAAGGACTATGATTCGGAATGGGGCAAGCGGATGAAAGGCGCCGGCCCCTATGCCTGGCAGATCGGCCGGCGCTTCGAGATCACGGCCAAGCGGCTCGGTCTCAACGCCGAGCGGCGCACGCTCCGAACCGACCAGTTTGTCGCCGCCGCCAAGGCGACCGAGCAGCTGATGCTGCTCTGAGAGTAGCGCCTGCCCTGCCCTCGTGGCTGTCAGGCGACCCAAGAATCCCGTCCGGCCTGTCCCCCGGCCTGCAGACGGTGCCCTCCCGGTCTTGCCCCACTCGACCCTGGAGGGACTTGCGGAGAATCGGAGCCGATGCGAACCTCGCCGCAACATGGCTCGCGCACGTTCCGATTCTCCGCTTCTTTTCGAAATCGTCGAAAAGCCCGACTTCTCCTTCGAGACGAAGGCGATGGCGGAAGGCCTGTGGCCGGTGGCAGGCATGGACGAGGCCGGCCGCGGTCCGTTGGCCGGGCCGGTGGTGGCGGCGGCCGTGATCCTCGATCCCGCCAACATTCCCGACGGGCTCGACGATTCCAAACGGCTCAACCATTTGCAGCGCGAGGCGCTGTTCCTGAAAATCCTGGGGTCAGCGCTCGGCGTGTCGATGGCCTCGGTCAGCGCCGAAGGCATTGACGGCAGCAACATCCTCAAGGCCAGCCTGGAAGCCATGCGCCGCGCCCTTGCCGGCCTGCCGATCCAGGCGAAGCTGGCGCTGGCCGATGGCCGCGATGTGCCGCCGGGCCTCCTCTGCGAAGGCCGCGCGCTGATCAAGGGCGACCAGCGCTCGCAATCGATCGCCGCCGCCTCGATCGTCGCCAAGGTGATGCGCGACCGCATGATGTGCGGCTGCGGCAGCCATCACGAGCGCTACGGGTTCGAGGTCCATATGGGCTACGCCACCGTGCGGCACCGCACCGCGATCGAAGCGCATGGGCCGGTGGCAAGGCTGCACCGGGCATCATTCGCGCCGTTCAGGCTGGGTGGGGTTGAGGTGGTGGAAGAAGAAGGGTTTGTCGGGTTGGACAGCTAATCTCCCCCCTTGAGGGGGAGATGGCCGGCAGGCCAGAGGGGGTCGCGCGCGCGTGAAGCGCTAGCCCTTCTTGGTCGCAGAAAGAGCGTCGCGCCTGGTCGAACGGACCCCCTCTGTCGCCTTTGGCGACATCTCCCCTCGAGGGGGGAGATCAGGCGCACCACCGCCTTCGCCAATCTCCGTCGCCGCTCAACAAAAAAGCCGCCAGGTTGCCCGGGCGGCTTGATGTCAGCGAGTTATCCCCGCTCAGTTCAGCCTGGCCTTCACGTCCTGCAGCGCGGACTTGAAAAGATCCGCGCCGGCCTTGGCGTCGATCTTGCCGGCGAGCAGCGTGCGGGCCGCCTCGACGGCGATGTCGACGGCGCTGGCGCGCACTTCGGCGACGGCTTCGCGCTCTGCCTGGCCGATCTTCTGCTCGGCAAGCGCAGTGCGACGGGTGACATAGTCTTCGGTCTTCTTGTGCGCCTCGGCGGCAAGCATGTCGGCCTCGCGCTTGGCGGCAGCGACGATGGCTGCGGCCTCCTGCTCGGCTTCCTTGCGCTTCTTCTGGTATTGGCCGAGCAGTTGCTGGGCCTCTTCGCGCAGCCGGCGGGCTTCATCGAGCTCCTTGCGGATCCGGCTGGCACGGCCATCCAAGGAGGCGCCGAGCTTTTTCGGGACGCCGGCCCAGATCAGCACACCGAGAAACACCAGCAGTGCAATGAAAACCCACAGTGTAGCTAGACTGGTAGCATTCATTGTCGACTCACTTTGCAAGTGCGGCCTTCACGGCCTGCTCGATCTCGGATTTTGTAGCAGCACCGGTGGCGAAGTATTTCAGGATCGCATCGGTCGTATCGATGGCAATCGCGCTCACTCCGGACATCGCCTTCGTCTTCGCCGCAACGATGGCCGTTTCCGCTTCCGCCAGTTTGGCGGCAACGGAAGCCTCGGCCTCGGCGCGCTTGGCATCTGCTTCGGCCTTCGCAGCGTTGCTTGCCTTCTGGGCAATCGCCGATGCGTTGTTGCGTGCCTCAGCCAAAGCCTGTTCATAAGCGGCCGCCATCGCATCGCTCTCGTTCTTGAGGCGATTGGCTTCGTCTATGTCCGACGTCAGCCGGTCGCTGCGCGCGTCGAGAACAGACGCCACGCGGGGCAATGCGATGCGCGACATCAGCAGGTAAAGCAGCCCGAAAGCGATCGCGAGCCACAGGATCTGCGATGGAAAGGTCGAACTGTCGAACGGCGGAAATGCGCCATGGCCTTCGCCATGCGCAACTTCAGTGGTCGCAGTCGCCTCGCCAGCGGCGGGTTGAGTTGCTTCAGTCGTGCTCGCCATTGCGTTCTTTCCCCCTGATAGAGATCATCAAGGGCCAGTCGCCGCCTAACAAGGAGCGGCGAACAGGCTTGGTTGTGACGCCGTCAGACGACGAACAGCAGGAGCAGGGCGACGACGAGCGAGAAGATGCCCAGACCTTCGGCAAGTGCGGCGCCGATCAGGGCGTTTGTGAACTGGCCCTGTGCGGCGGACGGGTTGCGCAGCGCGCCGGCGAGGAAGTTTCCGAAAATCGCGCCAACGCCGATACCAGCGCCACCCATGCCAATGCAGGCAATGCCCGCGCCAATCATCTTTGCAGCTTCAGCGTCCATCTTGTTTCTCCTTGCGATGGGTAATGTTGTCCAAGTCCACTGGGGCGTCCTGCCGCCAGCTTAAGTCTCTAGTGGTGTGGGTGCAGTGCGTCCTTGAGATAGACACAGGCCAGAACCGCGAACACGAAGGCCTGCAGGGCAGCAACAAGGAATTCGAGAGCGGTGATCGCCACCGTCATGAAAAGCGGGCCGATGGCGCCGATCCAGCCACCCACTCCAAGGCTCGCCAGGCTGACGATGAAACCGGCGAAAACCTTGAGCACAATGTGACCGGCAAGCATGTTGCCGAACAGTCGAAGCGACAGGCTGACCGGACGGGCCAGGAACGAGATGATTTCGATGAGCGAAATGAACGGCAGCAGCAGCAGCGGCACGCCATGGGGCACAAAGAGGCCGAAGAATTTCAACCCATGTTTGTACAGGCCGACCGCCAGCACCATCAGGATGATGAACAGAGCCAGCGTGGCGGTGATGACCAGTTGGCTGGTGACGGTGAAGAAATAAGGGATCAGGCCGAGGAAGTTGGTGAACAGCACAAAGGCGAACAGGCAGAAGATGAACGGGAAGAAGGCTTTTCCTTCCTCGCCCAGAACCTGGCGCACGAGATTGTGCACGAACGAGTAGAATTCCTCGGCTACTGACTGCAGCCGGCCGGGAACAAGGGCGCGAGGCGCCGAACCGGCATAGATCAACAGGAAGGTCAGCGCCACGGCGATGAACATGAACAGCGCCGAATTGGTGAAGGCAAATTTCATCTCGCCGATATGGCCGATCTGAAACAGATCCACGATATGAAACTGGTGGATTGGATCAACCCGATCTGCGGTGCCAGCCACGTTTCTCTACCCCAAAATTGGCTCCGCCTGGACGGAGCGGGATTGAACCCTGCTCGAGGACGATTCAATTGTCCTCATCATCGCTATGGCCGGCAGGCAAGTCTTTGCCCATCGGCACATTGGCTTGTGCTGCCTTGGCGACACGAACCATGTTTGTCAAGGCCGCGGCGAAACCACCGAGCAGGAAGATGATCAAAAAGATCGGCAACGATCCAAATAACCAATCTAAACCCCAGCCGATCAGCCCACCCACCAGAACACCAGCGACAAACTCGCTGGCAAACCGGAAGGCCAGGGCAACATTGCCCGCACTGGCCGACTCTTCCCTCTGCTCGTCCGGCTTCTTCCTTGTCGCAAGCGATGCTTCAAGGTTGCGCCGGCGGCGCTCAAGCTCTTCGTCGCGGATGTCGGCTTCATGCTTGCTGCCGCGGCCGGTTTCTCCGGTTCCGTGTGGCCCATTCTTTTCGGCCATCGAACCCCCCTGCCTGGTCAGACCGTATCCGTCCGTCCACTTGTAAAGTCGCCGGCAACATAGTTAGAGGGTCCGCGCCCGTCAAGCCACGGGCAGGTCTTCAAATGGCTGTATTTTCTGCATTGAAATCAAAGACTTGCAAAGGTGCGACATCGTGCCCGGCACAGCAGTGAGGATGCGTGGCTCGAATCCTTCCGGCAAGCGCCGCCAGATGCCCGGCCAGCGCAACGCAAGCCGCCGCCAGCCGAAGGGCTCAGCTCCAGCCGCCGCCATAGGTGCGGTAGAAGATATGCAGGCCGATCTTGGTCATCTTCTGCATCGTGCGCGCCCAGCCCGGATGGACGTAGTTGGCGTAGTAGTGGGTGGATGAGCCGACTTCGGGAATGAATATCTTGCCGGCGGTGACCGCCATCGCGACGTCCTGGGCGGTCTTATAGTGGGCGGGGCTCTCGATGCGCTTCTTGCGGCCGTCGCAGGCGAAGGAGAACTGGCAGCGGTTCAGCCAGTTGTCGTTCTGGTAGACGACGCCGCAAATCGAGTTCGGATAGGCCGGATTGCGGACTCGGTTGAGAATGACCTGCGCGACGGCGGCCTGGCCGCGCACGGATTCGCCGCGCGCCTCGAAATAGATGCCGTTGGCGAGGCAGGCCTGCTCCTTCGTGGAGAAGACGCTGGCCGGCAGCGGGTTCTGAATCCACGAGTGGTCACCCTTGGCCATCGGCGGAATGAAGCGCCCGCTGCTCGGCTCCTCGTCCTGCAGCAGCGCCTCGAAGGGTGAGGCCTTGGCGTAATCGGGTTCGGCCTGGGCATAGGCGGTGGCCAGCACGTCCGGTCTGTCATTGTTGACCAACGCGGCAAGCATGGCCGGCACGCCGGGATCGGGCTTCTTGTCCAGGTTGGTATGGAAGGCCTGGGCGATCTGGATTTCCTTGCCCTTGATGCCGGGCTTGGCGAAGGCGAGCTTCAGGCCGCTGTCCATGCTCGGCCGCAGCAGCGAGGACGTGCGCTGAAAGATTGAGCCGGCATTGAAGTTCTTCGGCGGCGCCACCGGCGAGACCTGGATGATGCGGCCCTTCTTGTCGGCGCGCATCACGCGGTCTTCGTCGGGCGTGACGCCGGCGACATTGCCCTTGCCGCGAAACGAGACCTTGCCGACGCCGGGCAGGCGTACGCCCGAGCCCGAGAGCGAACCGGTGGTGACGGAATCGATGAAAGGCATTTCGGCGGCATGAACCGAGCCGGCGACGGATCGCTCGACATAAGAGTTCCAGCGGGTGCCCGAAGCTTCGAGGCCGGAAATCAGGCTGCCCATGTCCTGGTAGGCGACGACGGTCGGAAAGCCGATCCAGATGCCGAGCCCGATGACCAATGGCGATACGAAGGAACGTTTTTTCTCACCGGCGGCGGCGGCCAGCCGCTTCAGGACACGTCGATGCACGGGGAACTCTCCAGAAACGCAACTGAGCCACTGGAGAGCCAAAGTGAAGCATTAACCTTGATGCGGGGTTAACGCGGTCGATCGTGTTGTTCCGAAGCGGCCCGAAATGGGACGCCGTTTGCCGGCCGGCAGCCCGTCAGTTCGGCCGCAGGAAAATTGGCCATGCAATCATGGCGCAGAGCGCGCCCACCAGCCAGACGCCAGGCCACGACCAGATGAGCAGCAAAGCCGGAATGGCGGTCGGCACCACGAAGAAGGCGATGAAGACGAAGCTGTTGGCAAGACCGAGCGCGGTTCCGGCGCGGCTGGCACCGGCAAGCGTGGCGAGTTCGGTGTAGGCCACGCCATGCCAGGCGGAGACCGAAATGCCGGCGACGACCAGCAGCACGGCAATCGCCGGGATCAACGCGGCATGGGCGTCTGGCGTGGCTCCTGCCGCCAGGACCAGCAGGCCGACGGCCGCGAAGCCAAACGCGCTCGTCACGCTGCAGAGCCGCAGGAATGAGCGGCGGTTGCCGTGGCGGTCGGTGTAGCGGCCGCTCCAGACGCGCATCACCATCGCGCCGGTCTGCACCGCGGCAAGGCTGGCGCTGATCGTGAGCGTGGCCATGCCGGCGAAATCGTGCAGGAAGACGGAGGCGAAGGTGAGCACCGCCACTTGCGGAAAGCAGAGCAGGCCGATGGCGGTGGCGATGCGCCAGACCTCGACATTGCGCAGCGGCGCCGGACCGCCCGACTTTGCCATGGCCATGCTGCCGGCATTGTCCAGTTCCGGCGGCTGGTGCAGCCACCGCCAGGCAAACAGCGCAGAGACGGCGTTCATGGCGGCCAGCAGCCCGAAGACCGCCGCGAAACCGTGCACCGATGCAAGCGACGGCAGGACCAGCGCGCCGAGCCCGCCGCCGAGCGGCACCGCGGTCTGCCTGATGCTCATGGCAAAGCCACGTTCGCCTTCGTGGAACCAGGCCATGATGGCGCGGCCGCTGGAACCGTTGACGCTGCCGCCGAGCAGGCCGGCGACCAGAAGGCACGCGGCCAGCATTGCGACGCCAGGCACATAGGTCACTGAGGGCACGATGAACAACGCCATCAGGGCGAGCCACGCCGCGGTCGCACCAAGGCCGGTCAACAGCACGCCGCGATCTCCGCAGCGGTCGGTGAGCAGACCCCAGGGCAGTTCGCTCAAGGCGACGCCCAGTCCGAGAAGGCCGAGGACCAGACCGAGATTGCCATTGCTCAAGTGATAGCCCAACCGCAGAAACACCGCCGCCGCCGGTATGCCGGCGAAGGTTGCGGAGAAACTGGCATTGGCGGCAACGCCGATGCCAAGCACCTTCCAGCGATGATTGGCGCGAAATCGTTCAGCCTTCGACGTGACGGCGGCGGCTCGGCCAACCCGGCCTGGCTCACAATTTGCGTCGGCAATCGACATGGCGGGACTCCTGTTGATGCCCTTTCGGGACCTTGACGCCTCGTCTTTACCGCCATAACTTCATCCCGAATATCGGGAACTTTTTGACAATTGTTCCCGAAAAACAGGATCGTTGTGATGCGCCGCGTAACCTTCGACCTCGATGTCCTCCGAAGCTTCGTCACCGGCATGGAACTCGGCAGCTTCGCCAAGGCCGCCGACCGGCTTGGACGCTCGACCTCGGCGGTGAGCGCGCAACTGAAGAAGTTGGAGGACCAGGCGGCGACGCCGATCTTCCGCAAGTCGGGCCGCGGACTGGCGTTGACCGAAGCCGGCGAAACCATGCTCGGCTATGCCAGGCGGCTGCTCGAGTTGAACGACGAGGCGGCCTCGGCCATCCACGACGTGGAACTGGAAGGCTGGGTCAGGCTCGGCTTGCAGGAGGATTTCGGCGAGGCGGTGCTGCCGGAGGTGCTCGGACGCTTCGCCCGCGCGCACCCCAAGGTCAAGATCGAGGCGCGGATCGGGCGCAGCTATGAACTCGCCGAGCGGATCACATCAGGCAATCTCGACATTGCGCTGGCCTGGGACAGCGGCCAGGCGCTGCCTTACAGCCGGCATGTCGGCGACGCGCAATTGCGCTGGATCGGGCCGGCAAAGCTGATCGAGACCAGGCTACGCGAGGGCGAGGCACTGCCGCTGGTGGCGCTGGAAGCGCCATGCCTGCTGCGCACAGTGACGACGGAAACGCTCGACCGCGCCGGCCTGCCATGGCGGATGGCCTTCTCCAGCCCCAGCCTTGGCGGCATCTGGGCGGCGGTCGCCGCCGGCCTCGGCCTGACCATCCGCACGGATATCGGCCTGCCGGCCAATGTCAGGACGATGGCACCGCAAACGTTGGGCTTACCCGCGCTGCCAACCATGGCGCTGGTGATGCACCAGAAAGACGCCGAACTGGACCCGGTGGCGACGCGGCTGGCGGATATTTTGTGGCAGGCGGCGGTGGCGGCGCTGCCGCAGGACGAGCGGTTGAGAGAGGTCGCTTAGACGCGGTGATCACCCGGTGTCGCGTTCCGTCACACCCCCCTCTGTCCTGCCGGACATCTCCCCCTCAAGGGCCCTCAAGGGGGGAGATTGCTGTCATCAACGCTTTCGCCAATTTTTGATCTTGCAAGGTGAGAACGGCCGCAGCGGCTGCTGATCTCCCCCCTTGAGGGGGATGCCCGGCAGGGCAGAGGGGGGTGCTGCCCCGCCAATCTTGCGGAGAATTTCGCAACCGTCACCGCTCACTTGCGCTTGTTCGCTCTCCCCGCGAACGGGTTGTCCGAAGTCCGCAGCGCTATCCTGATCGGCACGCCGGGCATGTCGAAGGCTTCGCGCAGGCTGTTGGAGAGGTAGCGGACATAGGATTGCGGCATCGCGTCGGGCCGCGAGCACTGGACGACGAAACCCGGCGGCCGGGTCTTGGCCTGGGTGACGTATTTGACCTTGAGCCGGCGTCCGGCGACGGCGGGCGGCGGATGATGCGCAAGAATGCTTTCCAGCCAGCGGTTGAGCTTGCCGGTGGAAACGCGGCTGTTCCACACCTTGTGCGTCTTGATGACGGCATCCATCAGCTTGTCGAGGCTGCGCCCGGTCTCGGCCGAAACCGTCACCGCCTGGATGCCGCGCACTTGCGGCAAAAGCCGTGTGGTCTTTTCGCGCAATTCGGCCAGCAGTTCCTGCGGATTGTCGATCAGGTCCCATTTGTTGAAGGCGATGACCGGCGCCCTGCCCTCGCGGATGATCAGGTCGGCGATCTGGAGGTCCTGCTTCTCGAATGGGATGGTGGCGTCGAGCACGATGATGACGATCTCGGCAAAGCGGATGGCGCGCAGACCGTCCTGCACCGACATCACTTCCAGCTTTTCGTGGATCCTGGCCTTGCGGCGCATGCCGGCAGTGTCGAACAGTTTTAGGCGACGGCCATGCCAGTCCCAGTCGACCGAGATGGAATCGCGGGTGATGCCGGCTTCCGGGCCGGTCAAAAGCCGCTCCTCGCCGATCAGCGCGTTGATCAGCGTCGACTTGCCGGCATTGGGACGGCCGACGACGGCGATGCGCATCGGCTTGGTGTCGTCATAGGCAGGTTCGGCGTCGGGATCGGTGATGTCCTCGCCGATCAGCACCTCGCTGGCGGCGACGTCCTCGGCCTCGTCTTCTTCCTCGCCGAAGGCGCGGTCTTTGCCCAGCGCCTCGATCACCGCGTCGCGCAGATCGGGCATGCCCTGGCCGTGCTCGGCCGAGACCGGGATCGGCTCGCCGAGGCCGAGTTCCCAGGCCTCCAGCATGCCGCCCTGGGCGCCCTTGGCCTCGGCCTTGTTGGCGACCAGCACGACCGGCTTGCCGGATTTGCGCACGATCTCGGCAAAGGTGCGGTCGTCGGGCAAAAGGCCTGATTTGGCGTCGATGGTGAAGAAGATCAGGTCGGCTTCGCGGATCGCGATCTCGGTCTGCGCGCGCATGCGGCCGGGCAACGTCGAGGCGGCGGCGTCTTCGAAACCGGCGGTGTCGATGACATCGAAATGCAGATCGTAGAGTTTGGCCGCGTGGACGCGACGGTCGCGGGTGACGCCCGGCGTGTCGTCGACAAGCGCCAGCTTCCGTCCCACCAATCGGTTGAAAAGCGTCGATTTGCCGACATTGGGCCGGCCGATAATGGCGACTTTGAAGCTCATCCGGCTATCCATATCATCGCCCAAACCGCAGCGCGCCCTTGGGTCAGGCCCGAGGGCAGGCTTTGGGCGATGCGTATCATGACGCGCCCGAGCCGCGGATCAATTCCGACATCAGCGTCGCCCGCTGGCGCGCGTTGCGCGGGGCGCCGTCATCGGCGGCGATCTGGTCGAACAGTTTCAGCGCATCCTGGGTCTTGCCTTCCTTCCAGGCGGCAAGGCCGAGCGCTTCGCGCGCTGTGTGGCGCAGCGTGTTGTTGTCGGCGGTCAGCGCCTCGACGCGGCTGGAGACGTCGGCGAAGGAGCCGTGATCGACGAGCAGCAGGGCGGCCCGCAGGCGCGCCATGTCGCGAATGCCCTGGGGAATGGCGTTGTCGGCGGCGACGCCATCGAAATCGGCGACGGCGGCGGCAAAGTCGCCCTTGTCGGCCTTGACGGTCGCCGCGCGCATGCGGGCGAGCAGCGGATAGGCGCCGTAGCCGTCCTTTTCCAGCTGTTCGAGGGCGGTCAGCGCCTCGTCGCTCTTGCCGTCATTGGCAAGCTTCAGCGCCTGCGAGAAGGCATCGCCGGAGCGGTTGGCGCGCGTCTCGTCCCAATAGCGGTAGCCGACGAAGGCGGCGGTGCCAAGCACCACCAGGATGGCGAGGCCAAGGATCGCCGGACCAAAGCGGTCCCATAGCGCCTGCGCCTGCTCGCGACGGATCTCGTCGTTGACTTCGCGGATAAAACTGTCGTCGGACATCAATCAAAACCATTGCTGCCCTAACAGGGGCGCTTCTTGAGCCCGCGTTTTAGCGAAATTTCGCGGGCATGGAAGGGGCTCGGCAGGAAAATCGGCTAATCGCCGGGCGCATAGCTGCCGACGTTGATCGCACCCACGCCACATTTTGCCGATAGCCGGCTTGGACTGCCTCCAGATCAAGCCCAGATTGCCGATGCCACGTTTGTCCCGCGTTGTTGCGTTTTCCTCAGCCGTGCTTGCCATGGCTGGTGCGGCTTTCGCCGACCCGCCGGCGCCGCCTGCCCCGGCAAAGCCGAAGCAAATCGTCATCATCTCGTTCGATAGCGCCCGGGAGATCTCGCAATGGCAGCGCAGCCGGGCGCTGGCCAAGCGCACCGGCGCGCATTTCACCTACTTTTTGTCCTGCGTCTTCCTGCTGTCGCCGCAGACGCGGGCCGACTACACAGCTCCGGCCAAGTCCGCGGGCAAATCCAACATCGGCTTTGCCGCTTCGAAGCAGGACGTCGCCGATCGGCTCGATCAGATCGGGCTCGCCGCTTCGGAAGGCCACGACATCGCCAGCCATGGCTGCGGCCATTTCGACGGCAAGGACTGGAGCAAGGCCGACTGGCTGAAGGAATTCGCCTCGTTCGAGCGCATTCTGGAAAACGCCTATGCGATCAACGGTATTGAACCCGAGCCCAAGGGATGGCGCGATATTGCCCATGCCGTTGTCGGCTTTCGCGCGCCGTACCTCTCGACCAGCAAAGGGCTCTATGAGGCCCTGCCTGAAGCCGGCTACCACTATGATGCCAGCGGCGTTTCGAAAGGCCCGGTCGAGCCGCCGACCGGCGGCGGCTTGACCCGCTTTTCGCTGCCGCAGATCCCGGAAGGCCCTGATGGTAGGCTGGTGATCGCCATGGACTACAATCTCTATGTCAGGCATTCCGGCGGCTTCGAGCGGCCAAGCCAGGCGGCAGACTTCACCGAGCGGACGTACCAGGCGTTCCGCGCCGCCTTCGACAGGCAATATCAGGGCAAGCGCATCCCGCTGGTGCTCAGCTTCCACTTCACGCCGATGAACAACGGCGCCTACTGGGACGCGCTGGAGCGCTTTGCCGGCGAAAACTGCGTCAAATCAGATGTCGAGTGCATCAGTTTTCGCGATTATGTGCAGCGGCAACGTGGTAGCGAGAGGCAGGCGGCGGTGGGCGGCTGAGCCGCCAACCGTCTATGCAGATAGGATCAAGCCGGGTCGGGTTCCTTTGCCTGGCGCGCGAGGAAACGACGATCGATATCGGGAAGCGGCTCGCCGTGGATAATTGCCTCGAAGGCACGCAGGCGCTTGTAAATGGACAGAAGCTCGACAATCGTTGTCCACGCATTGACGAGATATTGGAACGAGGAGCGCACTTGCCCGAAGGCATCGAGAATTCGGTTCAATAGACCCAAACTGATTTTGGCGGCCACCATCGTTGGGACCAATACTATATAAGGGAATATATTATCTATCTGAAGATAGAATATGCGAGCCACATTGAAATACATGTAGTGGAAGTAAAGCCTAAAGTAATTTCGCCGCACGTTGTTAAATAGTTCGGCGACAGTGGGCGGCCGAGCACGATTCGGATCATCTTCACCATAAACAAGTTCTTTTCGATAGGCAGCCTCGACGCGCTGGTTACGGAATTCGAGGCCTGGCAACTTGATGCCGACGAGCGCCAAGAAAGTAGTCCCAAAAATCGACCAAACAATCGCTACCACCACTAGGGAGTAAGGGACCTCTCCGACGATTGGCAATTCAGTTACATTTTTCGACAGAACGAGGAGAACGGGCAAGAATGCGATCAGCGTCATTACCGAGCGGACCAAATTCACACCGAGTGCTTCCATCGTCGTGGAAAAGCGCATGGTGTCGTCCTGGACACGCTGCGACGCTCCTTCGATAGTGCGAAGCCTGTCCCAATAGAACATGTAGTATTCATTCATCGCCGTGCGCCAGCGGAAGATCCAATGGCTCACAAAAAATAGGTTAAGGACACCCACGGCAACGGCCAATCCAGCGACCCAGGAGATGGTCAGCAGTTGGCTGTAGAAATCCCACGGCGTTGTCGAATACGCCTTGCCGAGCGCCCGCTGTATGAGATCGTAGAACGGTCCGTACCAAGCGTTAAAGGCTACATCCACTTGAACCTGGAAATAGATCACGAAGAGAATGAGCGCGGACCCAAGGATCGACCAGTTCTGCCAAGGATGGGGTGAATACCACCTCCAAAAGCCAGCGAAAAGCGCTACGCCCGTGCCGTAGTATAGGTAGAACCAGACGAACGGGTCAGACCAAAAGACTTCAACGCCAACGGGCGTGTCGGCTGCCACCGGAGCAAGCCCAATCAGGGTACCCAGCTCTTGGCCGCCGAAAAACCAAATTATGATGAGCAAAAGGCTCCAGACGGCGGCCGAGGTGAAAAACAGCTTCGGCTGCGGGAAGAAGGATACGAACACTGTGGTGAAATCCTCGGTCGGTGCGCAAATCAGCGGGGTTCAGCGGGCATAAAGTCACACATTAGGTGGAAAGCAAATGCCCGTACCCGATGCCCGGCATCGAGCAAGACCACAATCATGGCGATTTTGGCGCGGCCGACCAGGTGATCCCAGCAGATACCAGCAATACGCCAGCAGCGACGATCGAGGCCAGGAAGAAGTTGCCCGAGGCTTGCGCCAGCAGTCCGGCGACGATCGGGCCGACGATCTGGCCGATGCCGAAGGAAGCGGTCATCAGCGCAAAAATCCGGCGCGGCGCCTCCGGCACGAGCTGCCTTGCCGTCTGCAGGCCGAGCGCGGTGATGGCGATGAAGGTGCCGCCGAGCAGGACGCCCGCCAGCAGCGGCCCGGCGGTGCCGCCGATGGCGACGCTGGCGGTGACGCCGACCACCTCGACCAGGCAGCCCACGGCATAGGCGGTATAAAGCCCGATCCGTGCCGCTACCTTCTGCCACAGCCAGACCGAGGGAAAGCCGGCAAGGCCGGTGACCATCCAGACGCTTGCCTCGAAGACGCGGCCGCCGCCGCCCTGGCGCACGATGGCGACCAGGAAGGTCGCCGTCACCACATAGCCGAAGCCGAACAGGCCGTAGGCAACGATGACTTTTGCCAACGACCGGTCCCTCGGCAGTGCCGGTTCGCGGTCGGCCACGCCGCGGCCAGGTGCGGTGCTGCCGGCGAGCAAGGCGACCATCGCAAGGCCGCCGGCGGAAATCGCTGCCGACCACAGCCAGCCCGAAGCCCAGCCGGCATGTTCGGTGACCAGAACCGCCATCAGCGCTGAGGATGCCGCGATGCCGAGGCCGACGCCGCCGAAATGCAGCGCCTGCAGGTCGCTTCTGTTGGCGGCTGCCAGGTGACCGAAGACGATCGAGGCCATGAACACCATGACGAAGGCGCTGGCGAGACCGGCAAGGAAGCGGAGGACGACAAAGGCGGTCATCGTCTCGCTCAGCCCCATCAGGGCGGCGAGCGCAGCACTGGCGGCAAGGCCGCCAAACATCAGCAGGCGCTCGCGCCCATGCGCCCAGCCGCCTGCCGCCGCAAGCGCGCCGACGAGGTAGCCGAGATAATTGGCCGACGCGATCCAGCCGGCATCGGCCGGCGACAGATGCAGTTCTTCCATCATTCCGGGCAGGATCGGCGTGTAGACGAAACGGCCAATGCCCATGGCAACGGCCATGGCGATCATGCCAGCGAGAGCTTGGCGCAAGGGTGATGGAGCGGCGTTCATTGCAGCGCACCATAGAATTGGCGACCGATGAAACAATCCGCTTTGTGTTGGGCCAGCGGGCGCGACTAACGCCCCCGCATCTCAGCCGCAGCCGACCGCCCCGGTCTCGTAGGCGGTGCGGCGCGCCGTCAGCCGGAACGGGATATCTCCGAGTTCGCGTTCCGACATGGTGTCCAGCACCGGATGCGACAATGGGTCGGTAACCCAGTCGATGACATCGCCGCCGTGCATCCCATCATAGCGGTCCGGCCGGAGGCCGGCAGCGGCTAAGATCTTGAACAATGATACGATCGTCATCCTCGCCTCCTCGGTCTGACTGTCCCACTAAAATCTGCCTTGTCGGGCTGTCTTTCAATTGAGATTTCAGCCGCGCCGGTTTAGAAAAACTGAAATGGCTATGCTGAACCGCGTCCATCTCAACGGCCTGCGCGCCGTCGAAACCGTCGCCCGCCTCGGCTCGCTCGCGGCGGCGGCCGGCGAACTCAACGTCTCGGTCAGCGCCGTCAGCCAGCAGATCAACCGCACTGAAAAGCAGCTCGGACAGGCGCTGTTCGAACGCACCGCAAGCGGGCTGGTGCTGACCGAATTCGGAACGGTTTTTTCCGCCCGGCTGGGCGCCGGTTTTCGCGAGCTGGCGCAGGCGGTGGCGCTGGCCGATGAGGCAAGCCAATGCACGCTGGTGGTTTCGGTGGCGCCGGCCTTCGCCTCGAAATGGCTGCTGCCGCGATTGTCGCGGCATTTCGACCGCCATCCCAACGTGCTGCTGCGCATCGACGCCTCGGTGCGCCTCGCCGATCTCGAACGTTCCGACATCGACATCGCCATCCGGCTTGGCGACGGCAAATGGCCGGGCGGCCGGGCGGAACTTTTGTTGGCGCAGGAAGTCTTTCCGGTCTGCGCGCCGGTGATCGCCAAGAAACTGAAGTCGATCGAAGACCTGGCGCAGACCTGCGCCATCACCGACGAGCGGGCGATGATCAACTGGGAGAGCTGGTTCAAGGCTGCCGGGGCCGAGCCGGTCAGCTTCCGCAAGGGCGCGCGCTTCACCGACCCGATGCTGTGCCTGGAATCGGCAATCGCCGGCCACGGCGTCATGCTCGGCTGGCAATTGCTGGCCGCCGATGCGCTGGCCGACGGCCGCCTCGTCGCGCCTTTCGGCGTGCGGGCGCAGAGCGGCCTCGGCTACTGGCTGGTGACCTCGGCCACCAAGACCGAAAGCCGCAAGGTGCGCGATTTCAAGATCTGGATCCGCGAAGAGATCGCGGCGACCGTGGCGCAGTTCAGCGCGCTGGAAAGCGCTGCCTAGGGCTGTCCGTCGCGACGGTGCTGGAAAGGACAGCCGCGCCGGCCTATGTTGGAACTCTCACTCCCGGACCAAGGCAGGCAGGATCATGACCACACATTCGCGCGGCGTTTCCGCAACCATCGACCCGGTGAAGCTCGACAGGCTGGCGGAAGTCGCCATCAAGGTCGGGCTGCAATTGCAGCCGGGGCAGGATCTGGTGCTGACCTCGTCGATCGCCGCACTGCCGCTGACCAGGCGCATCGTTGAGTACGCTTATAAAGCGGGCGCCGGCCTGGTGACGCCGATCTTCAACGATGACGAGATCACGCTGGCGCGCTTCCGCTACGGCGCGGATGCCGGCTTCGACCGCGCCGCCGGCTGGATGTATGAAGGCATGGCGAAGGCCTTTTCCAACAATGCGGCGCGGCTTGCCGTGCGCGGCGAGGACCCGTCGCTGTTGTCGGCGCAGGACCCGGCGAAAGTGGCGCGCGCCAACAAGGCGAACTCGATGGCCTACCAGCCGGCGCTGGAAAAGATCACCGGCTTCGACATCAACTGGAACATCGTCGCCTACCCGGATCTCGCCTGGGCAAAACAGGTCTTCCCCGGCGATGCCGACGATGTCGCCGTGGTGAAGCTCGCCGATGCGATCTTTTCGGCATCACGGGTCGATGTGGAAGACCCGATCGCAAACTGGACGGCGCACAATGCAGCGCTGCGCGGCCGCACAAAGTGGCTGAACGAGCACAATTTCCATGATCTGCATTTCAGCGGCCCGGGCACCGACCTCACCGTCGGGCTGGCCGATGGCCATGAATGGATGGGCGGCGCCTCGACTGCCAAGAACGGCGTCACCTGCAATCCGAACATCCCGACCGAGGAGGTCTTCACCACGCCGCATGCACGGCGCGTCTCCGGCCGTGTATCCTCGACCAAGCCGCTGTCCTACCAGGGCACGCTGATCGACGATATCTCGGTGCGTTTCGAAGAGGGCAGGATCGTCGAGGCCAAGGCTTCGAAGGGCGAGGACGTGCTGAAGAAAGTGCTCGACACCGACGAGGGTTCGCGCCGGCTCGGCGAGGTGGCGCTGGTGCCGCATTCCTCGCCGATCTCGGCCAGCGGCCTGCTGTTCTTCAACACGCTGTTCGACGAGAACGCCGCCTGCCACATCGCGCTCGGGCAGTGCTATTCAAAATGCTTCGTCGACGGCGCCTCGCTCACCCAGGACGAAATCGCCCAGCGCGGCGGCAACAAGAGTTTTATCCACATCGACTGGATGATCGGCTCCGACAAGATCGACATAGACGGCGTGCACAAGGATGGCCGCAAGGTGCCGGTGATGCGCAAGGGTGAGTGGGCGTAAGCTCGCGGAGGGCGGATGGGTTTCGACCTGACGGTCAAGCGAATTTACGAAGCACCCGCGCCCGATGATGGGCAGCGGGTGCTGGTTGATCGCATCTGGCCGCGCGGCATCAGCAAGGAGGATGCCGCGCTGACGCTGTGGCTGAAGGAGATCGCGCCGAGCGATGAATTGCGGAGGTGGTTCGGACATGAGCCGGCGCGATGGGCGGAGTTTCAGGTGCGGTATTCGGTCGAGCTGGATGGGAATAGAGAAGCGGTGGCGAAACTGCGTGGCTTGCTCGGCAAGGCCAAGGTGACGCTGCTTTATGGCGCACATGACGAGGCGCATAACAATGCGGTGGCGTTGGCGGGGTATTTGCGCTGGACGGGTTGAGAGACAGCGAACCGCTGCATACGCCGCAAGCGAAAGCCTTCACAATTAGCGATCGCCCTCCACGCGTTCGTCATCCTCGGGCTGACCCGAGGATCCTGTGTGTTGTTCCCATGCTATGTTTGGGGTGGGAAGGAGACCGACAGGATCCCATGGTCTGCGCTGCGTCGCTTCGAACCTAGCTTCGCCACAGGATGACGAAGCGAGGCGACGCTACTTCACCACCCCTTCATAAGCCTCCGGCTTGAAGCCAACCAAAATCTCATCCCCGACCTCGAGCACCGGGCGCTTGATCATCGTCGGGTTGGCCAGCATCAGCTTCCTGGCCTTCTTCTCGTCGAGCCCTTGCTTGTCCTTGTCCGGCAGTTCGCGAAATGTGGTGCTGCCCTTGTTGAGCAGCTTTTCCCAGCCAACCTTGCCGACCCACCCGTCCAGTCTGCCCGCCTCTATCCCCTCGGCCCGGTAGTCGTGAAAGCGGTAGGGCACAGCATGGCCCTCCAGCCAGGTGCGCGCCTTGCGGATCGTGTCGCAGGTGGTGATGCCGTACATGGTGATCGTCAAAACGCGCTTCCCTCGACTGACAGTCGAATCCTCAGACAGCCTAAAACCGCCCTCCCCGCTTTGCCAGCGTCCCAATCGCTAGCGGCGCTTTTTTAGAGGTTGCCAATACTAAGGAAATTTCCTAAGTATCTGCTGCACCGCGTCGACAGACCTCAGGATCGCCCATGCCAAGCCTCCACGCCCCAACTACAAGTCTCCCGCCGATCGACGGCATCTTCCGCGCGCTGGCTGACCCGACGCGGCGGCGCGTGGTCGAGCGGTTGAACCGCAGTCCGGCCTCGGTCAGCGAGTTGGCGCAGCCTTTCGAGATGGCGCTGCCTTCCTTCATCGAGCATCTGAAAGTGCTGGAAGGCTGCGGTCTGGTGCGATCGGGAAAAATCGGCCGCACCAGGACCTATCAGCTGGCGCCCGAACCGCTGCAGCTCGCCGAAAACTGGCTGGCCGAACAGCGCACGCTGTGGGAGCGCCGACTCGATCAATTCGACGCCTATGTGATGAGCCTCAAGGAGCCAGGAAAGTGAGCTATCCCTTCAAGCCTGACCCCAGACTGGACCTTGTGCTGGAGCGCAAGCTCGACGCGCCGCGCGAACTCTTGTGGAGCGCGATGACGGTGCCGGAGCATGTCAAGCAATGGTTCACGCCCAAGCCCTGGCTGATCACCGATTGCGAGATCGACCTTCGTCCGGGCGGACTGTTCCGGACGCGCATGCAATCGCCCGACGGCAAGGAGGTCAACGACCGCCATTGCTGCTATCTCGAGATCGTGCCGAACGAGCGGCTGGTGTGGACCGATGCGCTGCTGCCGGGCTATCGGCCCTCCGGCGAGCCCTTCATCACCGCAGTCATTTCGCTTCAGTCGGATGACAAGGGCACGCGCTACACGGCAACGGCCATCCATCGCGACGAGGCTACCCGCAACAATCATGAAGAGATGGGGGTTCTTCGACGGCTGGGGCACGGTGGCCGATCAGTTGGCGCACTATGTGAAGACCATTTGAGCTTTTCCCACTGCGGCCAGGACTTTGTCCCGGCCGCCTGGTTTTTGGGTCGTGCAGCGAAGTGCGCCGGAACCCTACGGCACCCGGGCTCAGTAGTAGAAGCGCTCTTCGGTGATCTTGCCGTTCTTGACCGTGTACAGGCCAACCTCGTCCATGGTGACCCGTTCGCCGGTCGCCTTGGGCGTTATGTCGAACTTGAAGCGCACCGCGAACTGGTCGCCGTTGACATAGGGGCCTTCGACAGAGCCGCCATGGACTTCGTGGTTCTCTTGCCACCATTCGCCCTTTTGCCTGAGAGCCTCCTTGCCACGGGCGATGGCCATCGGCCCCTCCATGGCTTCGAGGCTGACGATATCATCGGCATTGTACTTTTCACCAGCACCCAGGTGATCCCCCTGCTGGAGCATTTCAGTGAAATCCTTGGCAACATCCGCGATGGTCATGTGTGTTCCTCCTGTTCAGACTGGTTTGAAGTAGGTAAGCGCTTGCCGGCCCGCCACCTTTACCCGCACGACAGCTGACAAGGTGTGTCAGGACGATGATATAGCGCGGCTGTGTGACGACGATTGCGGCGGCGTCGGACAGCGACTTCGGTTGCAGACAAAAGCCAAGTCCGCAATGCTGGGTGCATGTGCAACCTCTACAACATCACGACGACGCAAGAGGCGGTCCGCCAATGGACCCGCACATTGCGCGATATCAGCGGCAACCTCGAACCTTCGCTTGATGTCTACCCCAATCAACCTGGGCTTGTCGTTCGCAACAGGACGGATGGGGAGCGTGAACTGGCGAAACTGCTTTGGGGTTTGCCAACGCCGCCCGAGCGCATGAAAGGTAAGGCCGACTACGGCACCACCAACGTTCGCAATCCGCAATATTCGCACTGGCAGCAATATGTGGGCGTCGAACACAGATGTGTCGTGCCGGTGACCAGCCAGCGAAATTACTGGTTTGCCCGTGGCGAGAGCCGGCCGCTGTTCTTCTTCGCTGGTTTCTGGACGTCTTGGCAGGGCGTGCGAAAGGTGAAGGACGGTCCCGGCGACTTCGAGCTATACGCCTTCATGACCACCAAGCCTAATGCTCTCATTGCGCCGATACATGAGAAGGCTATGCCCGTGATCCTCACCACGCCGGAGGAAACCGAGGCTTGGCTGACGGCGCCATGGTCGGAAGCACGGCATTTGCAGCGGACGGCGCCCAACGACGCGTTGGTGATCGTTGAGAAGCCAGCCACACAGATCAAGTTCCCACCACGGGCCCCGGCCCAAGGGTCTCTGTTTTAGCCCGAAATCGGCTCTCCTCAATCGTCGTCTCGCCAGATTACCCGGCGAACCATGCGGATTTCGACAAGACGTCTGACGCGAATTTTAAGGCGTTCAGCAGCGCTTGGCAGAATGATGCCTGCATCGAGCTCACGACCTTTGCAGCGCTCGCACCGCATGTGCCGCTCCACATCCCAAAAGGGGATATCACCAACCAGCTTTGCGAGATCGCCAGGCAGATAGTGTCGAGTGATGTTGCAGTTCCGACATCGAACACGAATTAGCTGCCCGACTTCATGCGCCAAGCAGAGGGTTTGCACATTTCGGCGCGGTCGGGTGCTTAGTTCGGGCATCCCGCAAAGTAGGAATATGTTCCTTTGCGAGTCAATTCACACTTAATTCCACCTTGGCGATCTTCACAGCAGGTTAAATCCAACCGTCGATGAAGGGATTGGGTTGGATCAGCTCGGCAGCATAGGGCAGTTGGCACCACGGCGCAGGCTGATATGCGCCACGTCGCCGACGCTGAATTGAAAGCCCTCGGCCTGGCGCGGCGCATCGATCACCACCGGCAGCCCCTGCCCGAGTTCGGCATGCAGGCGCAGCGTGCGGCCGTGGAAGACGATGGAGTTGACGCGCGCCGGCGTGGTGCCGGCGGCGGCGTCGGTGGTGGCCAGCAGATCCTCCGGACGGACGCCGATGGTGTGCGTCGCACCTTCGCCGGGCGTGTCGCCGGTTTCGGATGTCGCCTCCAGCGAGAGCCCGCCGGCGGCGAAGCGCAGGCGGTCGCCATCGCGGCCGATGAAGCGCGATTGCAGCAGGTTCATCGTGCCGATGAAGCTCGCGACGAATTTCGTCGCCGGCCGGTCGTAGAGCGTGGCCGGCGGCGCGATCTGCTCGATGCGGCCCTTGTTCATGACGACGATGCGGTCGGAGATCGACAGCGCTTCGGTCTGGTCGTGGGTGACCATGACGAAGGTGGTGCCGAGCCGCGACTGCAGCCGCTTCAGTTCGACCTGCATCTGTTCGCGCAGATGCGCATCGAGCGCCGACAGCGGTTCATCGAGCAACAGAACGCGCGGCTCGCAGACTATGGCTCGGGCGAGCGCGACGCGCTGGCGCTGGCCACCCGACAGTTCGGAAACGCGGGCGCCGAGCTTGTCGGCGAGGCCGACCATGTCGAGGGCTTCGCGGACGCGCTTTGCCTGCTCGGCGCCGGACAGTTTGCGCAGCGACAGGCCGAAGCCGACATTCTCGGCGACGTTCATATGCGGGAACAGCGCATAATCCTGGAACACGGTGTTGACGGGACGGTCGAACGGCCTGAGCGCGGTGATGTCGCGGCCGTCAAGCAGCACCTTGCCGCTCGACGGGCTCTCGAAACCGGCAATGACGCGCAGGCTGGTGGTCTTGCCGCAGCCCGAGGGCCCGAGCAGGGTGATGAACTCGCCGCTGATAATGTCGAGATCGACGGCGTCGAGCCCGACAATGCCGCCGGGGAAAACCTTCGAGACCGTGTCCAGGCGTACCAGCGCATCAGGCGCCATCGCGAACCTCGGACGGCTTGGTGGTGTTGACCCAGAGGATCTGGCAAGGCTCGGTGCCGGGATTGCGGAAGGCGTGCAGAAGCGTGCTCTTGAAGGCAAAGGAGTCGCCGCTTTTCAGCACGTATTTTGTCGAGTCCACCACCAGTTCGACCTCGCCCGACAGGACATAGCCGAACTCGTGACCGATATGCGCATAGGCTTCCGCCGTGCCGCCATCGGCTTCCACCGTCACCAAGAGGCCGGTCAGCGCCGCGCCCGGCGGCGACAGCAGCGCCTTGGCGATGCCTTCCGACTTGACCGGGAGCTGCCGCCTTTTGTCGGCGCGCACGCAATAGAGATCGTTGGCGGCTTCGTTGCCGTCGGTGATCAGCGCCGAAGGCTCGATGTCGAGCGCGGCCGCAAGCGGCCAGATCACCTTGACGCGCAGCGAAGACAGGCCGCGCTCGATCTGGCTCAGCGCACCGATGGAGACGCCGGCTTTTGCTGCCAGCTCGGCCAACGACAAATTGCGCTCCAGCCGCAGCGCCCGCACGCGCCGGCCGACGCGGATGTCGGCGTCGGCCTTGGGCTTCTCGGTTGCGTCGTCAAGCATGTCCATGCGTGGGTCCTCGTCTCTTTATTGGCGCGGCGCGGGGTTGATAGGCTCCCCCTTCTCCCCTTGTGGGAGAAGGTGTCGCCGAAGGCGACGGATGAGGGGGGTTCCAGCGGAGTGAGACGTTGGCGTTCCTTGGAACACCCCTCATCCGTCTCGGCGCTGTGCGCCGATCCACCTTCTCCCACAAGGGGAGAAGGGGACACCCCAGCCTCAGCTCACCCCCCAGCCTTCACTTTCTCGAACATCTTCGCCACATCGTCGTTCTGCTTCATCGGGCCGGTGAAGATGGTGGTCTTCAGCATCACCTCCGGGTCCGCCGGCAATTGCAGCTTGTCCAGTTCGTCCTTCGCCACGCCGGCGAAGGCGGTGCTCAGCGAGCTGCCATAGCCGTAGGCCTGGATCAGGTACTTACCCGAGTCGGCGTCGAGCCGGCTGTTGATGAAGTCATAGGCGAGGTCGACGTTTTTGGCGTCCTTGAGCATGACGAAGCCGCAGGCCCAGGTCAGCATGCCCTCCTTCGGCTTCATGAACTCGACCGGCACGCCCTGCTTCTTCAGCGAGGTTGCCGACGCGTTCCAGGTCATGGCGGCGACCAGCTGGCCGCTGGCCAGCGCCTGTTCGACCGAGGTCATGTCGGTGGTGTAGTTGGAGAGCAGCGGACGCTGCTCGCGCAATTTTTCCGCCACCTTGTCCATCTGCTCCGGCGTCATATCGAAGGGGTTTACGCCGGCCAGAAGTGCTGCAACGATCGGCGTGTCATGCACGGCATCGATGGTCGCCATGCGGCCGGCATATTGCTTGTCCCACAGAAGGTTCCAGCTCGCTTCCGGGTTCTTCACCAGATCGGTGCGGTAGAGGATCGAGGTGTTGCCCCAATCCCACGGCACCATCCAGACCTTGCCGTCGCCGGCCTGGATGTCGGGCAGGTTCTTGAACACCGGGAAGATCGAATCCCAGTTCTTGATGCGCTTGGTATCGATCGGCTGCAGCAGGCCTTCCTTGTTCCAGCGCGCCACCTTGTCGTAGCAGGGATGGGCGATATCGGGGCGGAAGCCGGCCTTGACCTTGGTGAAGGCATCGTCGTCGTCGCCGAAGATCGAGGCCTCGACGCCATCGGGATGGGCCGTCAGGAAGCTCTTGTTGAAGTCTGGCAGTTCATAGCCGGACCAGGTGAAATATTGCAGCTTGTCGGCGGCGAAGGCGACAGTCGACGACAGGACGATTGCAAGCGCGGCAAGCCCGGTGCGGGCTGTCTTTGCAGTGATCGATTTCGGGCCAGTGATCGATTTCAGCCCAGTAATTGATTTCGGGTCGAATGCCATTTCGGTTCTCCTCTTTTGTTATGGGTCAGGCTGGACTGGTGGGCGCCGTCCGACGGGCTGTGCTCAGCCCGCGATGGCGCAGGATTTCGGCGATGCCGGCGATGATGACGGACACAGCAAGGATAGCTGTCCCCAGCGCCATCACGGTCGGCAGCGAGCGAGGAAAACGCAGTTGGCTCCAGATGTAGAGCGGCAGCGTCGGCTCGGTGCCGGCGAGGAAGAAGACGACGATGAACTCGTCGAAGGAAATCAGAAAGGCCAGCATGAAGGCCGAGACGATGGCCGGCAGCGAGAGCGGCAACATCACCCGCCGGAAGGTCGTCCAGTCGGAAGCGCCGAGATCGAGTGCGGCCTCGCGAATGGTTTTCGGAATTGCGGCAAACCGGCTGCGCATGACCACCACGGTGGTCGGCAGCGCCACCAGTATGTGGCCGAGAACGATGGCGATGCGCGACGGGCCGAGGCCGATGAGATTGACGAGGATCAGCAACGATATGCCGACGATGACGCCGGGGATCAGGATCGGCAGCCTGGAGATGGCGCTGATGGTGGCGGCGAGCGGCGAACGACCGTAGAGGTCCATATAGGAGACGGTGATGCCGCAGAGCGTGGCGCCGGCGGCGGCCACGACGCCAATGACGAGACTGTTCAAAAGCGCGCCGGACAGCGCCGGATTGCCATAGAGCGTGGCATACCATTCGAGCGTGAAGCCCTGCAGCGGAAACGCGGCCTGGATGGAGTTGTTGAAGGAAAACAGCGGGATCAACAGCAGCGGCAGATAGAGGAAGACGAGATAGGCAAGCACATAGACGCCGAGCCAGCCGCGGCCATCATCTCTCCGCGCCGCGCTCATGTGCGGCTGCCGAATTTGCGGTCGGCGCCGCGTGCGACCAGCACCACGCAGAGGATGACCAGCATCACGCAGACTGAAAGTGCCGCCCCGAACGGCCAGTCATTGGCCTTGCCGAACTGCGACTGGATCAATGTGCCGATCATGGTGCTGGCGGGACCGCCGACCATGGCCGGGGTGACATAGTCGCCGACCGTCGGCACAAAGACGACGAGGGCGGCCGCCAGAACGCCCGGCATCGAATTGGGCAAGACGACGCGGCGAAACGCCGTGAACGGTCTGGCGCCGAGATCGGAGGCGGCTTCGAGCAGTGATTTCGGGATGGTGTCCAGCGCCACATAGATCGGCAGGATGGCGAAGGGCGCATAGGCATGCGCCAGCGTGACGACCACCGCCGCCGGCGTGTTGAGGAAGGCCAGCGTCGGCTCCGACCAGATGCCGCTTTCGATCAGCGCCGAGTTCAAGACGCCGTTGTAGGCGAGCACGATCTTCCAGGCGAAGACGCGCAGGAGATAGCTGGTCCAGAACGGCAGGGTCACCAGAAACAAAAGCAGGCTGCGGCGGCGGCCGGCATAGAAAGCGAGATAGTAGGCGACGGGATAGGCGGTGACGACGGTCGCCAGCGTCACCAGGCCGGCGATCACCAGCGAGCGCAGCGTCACCGTCCAGTAGAGCGGATCGGAGACCACGGTGATGAAGTTGCCTGCCGTGAAGCCGGCGCCGAGCAGCGAACCGTCATTGCCGCGAAGTGAGAGGAAGAGCACAAGGCCAAGGGCAAACAGGATCAGGAACAAGGTGACCAGCCCGCCCGGCAGCAACATGGCGAAGCGGAAGCCTCGGGACGACCCTGCCGGCGCTTCTGTTGCAACGATGCTCGACATCGGACTGCTCAACGGAAATATGAAATCGGCTTAGCTTTTTTCATATTTGTGAAACTGTCAAGCTGAATCCACGAGGCCTAGGCGACCGGCACCCAATCAGCGCTTGAAGGCGTCGAGCATCCGGTACCAGGCGATGGTCGCGGCGACGCCGACCTGGCGGAAGGCGTGGAACGGGATCGGCCGGACCGGCGACAGCGGGAACGGCAATTGATTGACATCGCCGCCCGCGAGGTAGCCCGCCATGCGTTTTCCCAGCGCGGTCATCAGGCCGACGCCCCTGCCCTGGCAACCAACCACGGCGAGCAGGCCCTTTTCCGGCTCATGGATGTGCGGCAGGTGATCCGGTGTCATCGCCACACGACCGAACCAGCGTTTCTCGATCGAGATATGGGCCAAGGCCGGATAGAGCCGCACCAGCGCGCGCTGCAGATGCGCCCAGTCGGCCTCGCTCCTCGGCCGCGCCATGCGGCCGCGGCCGCCAAGCACCAGATGGCCGTCGGTTGTTTTGCGGTAGTAGACGAGAATGCGCCTGGAGTCGGACACCGCCTGCCCTTCCGGCAGGATCGTCGCCGCAAGGTTGGATGACAGCGGCGCGGTGGCGACCTGGAAGGAATGCAGCGGCACGATCGTTTCGGCGAGGCCCGGAAGCAGTCCATCGGTATAGGCGTTCGTCGCCAGGACAACCGCTTTCGCCCGCACCTCGGCGCCGTTTTCGGTTGAAACACGCCAAAGGCCGGCCTCCTTGCGGAGTTTCACCACCTTCTGCCGCTCGGCAATGCTGGCGCCGGCGGCGGCAGCGATGCGCGCCAGTTCCACTGTATAGGCGAGCGGATCGATGATGCCGGCGCGGCGGTCGAGCCAGCCGCCGAGATAGCCTTGCGCGCCGGTCATATCGGCGATCTCGCTTTCATTCAGAAGCCGGACATCGGCGCCGCGCGCCCGCCATTGACGATCCCTGTTCGCCGCCGCTTTCAATGCGGTTTCGGTATGCGCGGCCTGGATCCAGCCCTTGCGCGTGAACGGCACCGCCAGCTTTTGGTCTTGGATGAGATCGAACACTGTATCCGCCGTCGAGGCGGCGAAATCGACCAAAGCCTGGCCACGCTCGGGGCCGAAATGCTCGAGCAGCCATTCGGGATCATATTTCAGGCCGGGAATGACCTGGCCGCCATTGAGGCCCGAGGCGCCCTGGCCGATCTCGCCGGCCTCCAGCACCTGTACACCGAGACCGAGCCGGGCCGCGTGCAAGGCGGTCGACAGGCCCATGAAGCCGCCGCCGACGATTGCAACGTCGACCGGCGCAGTGACGAGCGACTGGAAGGCGGATGCGGTCTGCGGCTTCTGCCAGGTCGGAACGGAAAACGGTGTGGGCAAGGCGTCACCTGGAGTATGCGTAAAATGAAAATGCTAGTGCCAGTTTCATTTTTTTGAAAGAGCGGCGTCATGTCAGAACCGACAATTGCCTGCGCCACGGGATAGACCTTTGGCGTGAAACCGGTGAAAGTGCTGCGCCCTTGGGCCAGCTCGCATCTTGATCATTCAAAGGACCGTAAGCCATGACGAACCCAACGCAGCTTCCCGCCGACGGGCTCTTCATCGGCCGTGCCAGGGCAGGCGAAGCCTCGCATCCTCTGGTGGTCACCGTGCGCGACGGCATCGTTTTCGACATCACCTCGACCACCGCACCCACCGTGCGCGACATTTGCGAGATGGCCGATCCGGCCGGACACGTGCGCTCTGCCAAGGGCAAACCGATCGGCTCGCTCGATGCGATCGCCGCCAACAGTTTTCAGGCTACCCGCGACCCGGCAAAGCCCTATCTGGTCTCGCCCATCGACCTGCAGGCGGTGAA
Organism: Mesorhizobium sp. M0016; assembly: GCF_040324035.1. Taxonomy (NCBI): domain Bacteria; kingdom Pseudomonadati; phylum Pseudomonadota; class Alphaproteobacteria; order Hyphomicrobiales; family Phyllobacteriaceae; genus Mesorhizobium; species Mesorhizobium sp. M0016. The sequence goes on from NZ_JAMYVM010000008.1 coordinate 39,822, forward strand.
GGCTTCGGGCGTCACCTTCGTCGTCAGCCTGCTCGAACGCGTCATCGAGGAGCAGGCGCGCGGCTCGGCGGAAAAGGCCGACGCCATCCGCGCCGACATTGCCCGGCTGATCGGCCACGATCTGTCGAAGCTGAAGCCCGGCTCACCCGAAGCGGTGGAGATCAAGGCCAAGCTCATCCAGCGCGGCGCCTGGTCGCAATATCTGGAAGTCGGCATCGGCCCCGATGCCGAGATCTTCACCAAATGCCAGCCGATGGCGTCCGTCGGCTTCGGCGCCGATGTCGGGCTGCATCCTGTCTCCACCTGGAACAACCCCGAGCCGGAGATCGCCATGATCGCCGCCAGCACCGGCAGGATCGTCGGCGCCACCATCGGCAACGACGTCAATCTTCGCGACGTCGAGGGACGCTCGGCGCTGCTGCTCGGCAAGGCCAAGGACAACAATGCCTCGGCCTCGCTTGGGCCCTTCATCCGGTTGTTCGACGCAAGCTTTTCCATCGACGATGTCAAGCGCGCCACGGTGCGGCTGAAGGTCGAGGGCGAGGACGGGTTTTCGCTGGAGGGCGCGAGCTCGATGGCCGAGATCAGCCGTTCGCCCGAAGAGCTGGTCGCGGCCGCCATGGGGCCGCACCACCAGTATCCCGACGGCTTGGCGCTTTATCTCGGCACCATGTTCGTGCCGTCGAAGGATCGCGGCGAGAAGGGCAAGGGATTCACCCACAAGATCGGCGACATCGTCACCATCTCGTCGGAGAAATTCGGCGCGCTGGTCAACCGCGTGCTTCTGTCGCCCGATTGCCCGCACTGGACCTACGGCGCCAGCCATCTCATGCGGGACCTCGCCAAGGCCGAGCTGATCTGATTTCGGAGCAGCCGGGACGAACGGATAGCCGATAAACGTTCGTATCCGGTCCCTGTAAGCCGTTTGTTAGCGGAATCCGGGTGACTGTATCGGAAATTCGCTCCAAGATCGGGGCGCGGTCTGTGGGGGCCGAATCGCATGCTCGGTTTGCCGATGATATCGGTGCGCAATCTCGCCATGCGTTATGGCGGCGTTGTCGCGCTCAGGGATATGAACCTGTCTGTCGGACAGGGGACGATCCATGCTGTCGTCGGTGAAAGCGGCGCCGGCAAGTCGACGCTGGTGAAGGTGCTTGCCGGCGTGCTCCGGCCCGACAGCGGCACCATCCGCGTCGGCGACCAGATGGTCACCGTCGACAGCCCGATCGCTGCACGCAAGCACAGCTTCGGCGTCGTCCACCAGGGGCTCGGCCTGTTTGCCGACCGCTCGGTGCTGGCCAATCTTTTCGTCAATCGCGAGCCGTTGCGCAATGGCTTCGTCTCCAGGCGCGAGATGGAGGCACGCAGCCGCACCTTGCTTCGGCAACTCAAGCTCGACGTCGATGTCCACGCTCCTGTGGGACAACTCGGCATGGGCGAACGGCAATATGTCGAACTCGGCCGCGCAATTCTGGAAGGCCCGAGGCTGCTGATCCTCGATGAACCGAATTCTGCGCTCGACCGGCGCCAGACCGAGCACCTGTTCACCGTACTAAGTGACCTCAAGGCCAAGGGCACGAGCGTGCTCTATGTCTCGCGCCGGCTGGAGGACGTGTTTGCGATTGCAGACCAGGTCACCGTGATGCGCAACGGCCGTGACGTGCTGACAAGTGAGCGCTCGGCGTTGAGCGAAGCCGATGTGATCGACGCCATGATCGGCCAGCAGCGCGACAGCCTGTTCCCGCCTGCACTGCCGGCCAATGCCAGCACGATAAGGCCGCGGATCACGGTGGAGGGTCTGAGCGGCGGCCGGATTTCCGGCGTCAGCTTCACCGCCCGCTCCGGCGAGATCCTCGGCTTGGCCGGGCTTGAGGGGTCGGGCGTTGAAGACCTGTTCGAGATGCTGTTTGGCCTGCGCGAGGCGCAAAGCGGCAGGGTGCGGCTCCCCGACGGCTACGGCTTGCCTGGAAATCCGACCGAAGCGGCGCGGCGCGGCATCGGCCTGGTGCCGGCCAACCGCCTGTGCAACGGCCTGATGCCCGACCGGTCGCTGGCCTTCAACATAGGCAACATCGCTACCGGCGCCCGCAACTGGGGGTCGCGCCGCTACTCGCCCAAGGCCGCGATCGCCGCCGCCGCAAGGCAGATCGATGCGCTGCGCATCAAGGGCCTGCCGGACGCGCCGGTGAATTCGCTGCTGGCCGGCGATCAGCAGAAGATCGTAATCGCCAAATGGCTGGAGACGGCGCCGCAAGTGCTGCTCCTAGACAATCCGGCTGGCGGTATCGAGGCGGCTGCCAAGCGCAAGATCTATGCGCTGATCAGGCAGATGGCGGCCAATGGCTGTATCGTTTTGCTGCGTTCGGTCGAGCCGTCCGAACTGACCAACCTCAGCAACCGCGTCCTTGTCTTCCACCGCGGCCGGGTCGCCGGCGAGCTGTCCGGCGCCGAGATGAAGCGAAGGACAGTGCTGCAACTGACCACCACCGGCGAGATGCCGGAGGCGGAGCGGCCGAAAAAGAAACTCGTGGGAGCCATGGCATGACACGATTGGATCCCATGCTACAGCTTGCCGGTTCGGCTGCCCACCCGAAGCGCAGCCTTCGCCTGCCCGTCGAACTCAGGCCGCTCATCGGGCTCGTTGTCCTGGTGGCGATTACAGGCTTTGCCCGGCCGGATTTCCTCGATGAGGCCAATGTGCTGTCGTTGCTGGAAACCGCTGCGTATCCCGGCATGCTGGCGATCGGCATGGTGTTCGTGCTCGCACTCCGCGAGATCGACCTTTCCGTCGGCTGGATATTCCATCTCGCGGCCCTTCTCACCGCATTCCTTCTGGCCACCGGCATCGACCCGTGGCTTGCCGCCCTTGCCGGCGTGCTGCTCGGCGCCGGGCTCGGCCTCGTCAACGGCCTGCTGGTGGTGGCGCTGCGACTGCCGGCCATCGTCGTTACGCTGGGCACCTTTGCAATGTTCCGGGGCCTGGCGGCGGTGGCCGTCAAGATGCAAGCGACAGCTCCGGCCAGCCCAGGCGGCGACTTCTTTGAGATCGTTCACGGCAAGCTGTTCGGCCTTGTGCCGACGGCTGTCTTTGTCTTCGTCGCAATGGCGGTGGTGATGCACCTCGTGCTTCACCGCAGCCGCTTCGGCTACCGGATCCAGGCCGTCGGCAGCAATCCGCAGGCGGCGCTCTATGCCGGCATCCCGACAGGTGCTGTGCGGCTGCAGACGCTGGTGTTGATGGGCATCGTCTCGGGGCTGGCGGGCGCGCTGTGGCTTGGCTCTCCCGTTACCGACGTCGACCAAGGCGGCGGTTTCGTGCTGATGGCGATTGCCGCGGCGATCATCGGCGGCACCTCGCTTTCCGGCGGGCGCGGCACCGTCTTCGGTGCGGTGATCGGCATGCTGATCGTCCAGGTCATCTTGAGCGGCGTGACCCTGTTCGGCATCGACGCCGCATGGAGCCCCTTCGTGATCGGCGCGGTGATGGTGCTGGCGCTCGCGCTCGACCGGCTGGACAAGGTGCTGCGCATCCGCCAGGCCGAGCGCTTCCAGGAAAATCCGCGCGCCTGAGTTTAAGCCCCGCCTGCTTGCCGGGAAATATCTCTATCTCTTGGTTGACGCAATTCCGGACGGAAAACCGTTTCACACTTTTCCTGGAATTGCCCTCTAACTGATGCGATCTGATGGGATCGATGATGGCGCGTTGCATCGCGCCACCATCCATTGGGCGGATAGAGGCTTGCCATCGGCCGCAAAAGAAGATGCTCTGCGCATCCGGGTCGGCGCTGGCAGGAGGAGAGGATCAAGGGCATGGCCCGGATCATCGCCGGACGTGGAGGTCGTTTTTCAACATGGGAGGAAAGCAAATGCTGACGAGGCTACGATTACTCGTGCTTGGCTTGATTGTGGCGCTGGCCGTTCCGGCGGCGGCACAGGCCAAGACGTTCTACTGGATTTCGCATGGCGGCCCGGCCGACCCGGTCTGGACCTACTTCCTGGCCGGCGCCAAGCAATGGGCGAAGGACACCGGCAACACCGTCAACACCTCGTTCCACAATGGCGACGTTGCCTCGCAGCAGGAGGCCGTGCGCGCCGCGATCTCGGCCAAGGCCGACGGCATCGTCACCACCAGCCCCGATCCGGGCAGCCTGATCGAAATCGCCAAGGAAGCCAACACGGCCAAGATCCCGATCATCAACTTCAACACGCCCGATCCCAAGGCAAGCTTCGACGCCTATGTCGGCGGCGACAACGTCACCTTCGGCAAGCACTGGGCGCAATATCTGGTCGACAAGGGCCTGGTGAAGAAGGGCGACTTCGTCTGGATGCCGGTCGAAATCCCCGGCGCCACCTACGGCGTCCAGGAAGAGGAAGGCATCAAGAGCGTCTTCGAACCGCTGGGGATCACCTATGAGATCACCGAAGCGACCCTCGACCAGGCCGAAGCCATCAACCGCATGGTCGACTATCTCACCGCCAACAAGGCCAAGGTCAAGGCAATCATCGGCCTCGGCGATCTGGTCACCGGCTCGATCAAGCGGGTGTTCGACCAGGCCGGCATCAAGCCGGGCGAAATCCCGGTCGTCGGCTGGGGCAACTCGCTCGACACCACCCAGGAAGTGCTGACCGGCTACGTCAATGCCGGCCAGTGGCAGGACCCGCAGGCGACCAGCTACGTCGCGCTGTCGCTGGCCAACATGGCGGCGTCAGGCATTCCTCCGGGCTTCAACGTCATCACCGGCGCGCTCTATGAAAAGGACACCGCGCAGGTCTACGACGACATCCTGTCCGGCAAATAACCCAGACCTTCAACAGTCGCGGCCGCAGTCTCGGTCGCGACTGTCTTTTCGCCGAGCCCTTCGCGTTGCGCGCTGGGCTCAGCCTTCCCCTTCCTGTCGCAGGTTATCAGTGGAAAACCGTTCGCTCATCCAACGCCTGATCGCGAGGCCGGAATTCGGGCCCTTCGTTCTGCTCATCGTCGAAATCGCGGTGTTCTGGAGCATCAACCACGATTTCCTGTCGCCGCAGAACATCTCCAACACGCTGGCCTTCACCGTCGAGCTCGGGCTGATCGCGCTGGCGATGACGCTGTTGATGACGTCGGGTGAATTCGATCTGTCGGTCGGCTCGCTGTTCGGCTTTTCGCCGGTGCTGATGTGGACGCTGTTCAACAGCGGCCTGACCTCGCTGGAGGTCGGCTTCCTCGCCGCGCTGCTGATCGCGGCCTTCATCGGCCTGGTCAATGGCTGGTTCGTCACGCAGCTGAAAATCCCATCCTTCCTGGTGACGCTCGGCATGCTGCTGGTGGTGCGCGGCACCGCGCTGTTCGTCACCGACGGCTTTCCGCAGCGGACGTGGAGCGCCGAGGGCAGCTGGCTGGCCGAAGCGCTGGTCGGTGATTTCTTCATCGGCCCGTTCCGCATCTACATGTCGCTCTTCTGGTTCATCGCGGCGGCCATCGCGCTGGGCTACGTGCTGACGCAAAGCCGGACCGGCAACTGGATCCAGGCAGCCGGCGGCAATCCAGGCGCCGCAAGGGCGCGCGGCGTCAACGTCAGCGGCGTCAAGATCGGCCTGTTCGTGCTGTCGTCGGTGATGGCTTCGCTTGCCGGCGTCATCTCGTCGCTGCGCACGTCGGCCGCCAACCCCAACAGCGGCACCGGCTACGAGCTCGAAGTCATCGCCATGGTGGTGATCGGCGGCACGGCGCTGACCGGTGGGCGCGGCACCATCATCGGCACCGTGCTCGGCATCCTCATCCTGCGCGTCATGCGCAACGGCATCGTGCTGATCGGCGTGCCCGGGCTGGCCTACAACATCTTCATCGGCGCCATCATCCTCGGCATGATGGCGCTGCACTCATGGCTGGAACGCCGGCATCAGGCAGGGACCTAGAACCATGGCTGAACCGCTCATCCGCATGTCCAACATCAAAAAGTCCTACGGGCGCGTGCAGGCGCTCGAAGACGCCAATTTTCATGTCAACGAAAGGGAGATCGTCGGCCTGCTCGGCGACAATGGCGCCGGCAAATCGACGCTGATCAAGGTGTTGTCGGGGGCGGTGCCGCTGACCAGCGGCGACATTTTCATCCGTGGCAAGAAGGTCAATCTGCGCAGCACCAGCGACGCCATCGCGCACGGCATCGAGACGATCTACCAGGATTCGGCACTGGTGACGCAGCTGTCGATCGCACGCAACCTGTTCCTCGGCCGCGAGCCGATCAAACCGCCGCGTTTTTTGAACCGCATGGACCAGGAGGCGATGAACAATGTCGCCCGCGACCTGTTGAAACAGGTCGGCATCTCCAAGAACATCCCGCCGACGACGCCGATCGGCTCCCTGTCCGGCGGCGAGCGGCAGGCCGTCGCCATCGCGCGCGCCATGCACTTCGACAGCGACCTGATCATCCTCGACGAGCCGACCAACAATCTCGGCGTCGCCGAGACGCAAGGCGTGCTGAGCTTCGTGCGCAACGCGCGCGATTCCGGGCATTCCTGCATCTTCATCGCCCACAACATCCACCATGTCTTCCAGGTGGTTGACCGCATCGTCGTCATGCGCCGGGGCAAGGTGGTGGCCGACGACATCGACCCGAAGAAGACCAGCGTGGCCGAGGTCGAACGCATCATCACCGGGATGTCGGACAAGGAGATCCGCGACGCCATCATCGAAGGCGGGCCATCGCACGGCTGAACCGTCTTCGCGCCGTCTGGCACGGAAACGCATCCGCTCTAACTCGTTGTAGAGCATGACCTTTTGACGAAACGGTTCCCGTTTGTCCGAGAAAACCGGTTCCCACTTTTCGGGATCATGCTCTATGACTACAGCCATGAAAGCCACCGTTGCCGACATAGCCAGGAGCTGCGGCCTGTCGACCGCGACCGTCGACCGGGTTCTGAACAACCGGGCCGGCGCGAGCGCCGCCAACCGCCAACGGGTGATGGAGGCGGCCAAGCAGCTCGGCTATTTGCCGGTGGTCGATCAGGTGACGCTGCCGTCGCGCCCGGCGCATCTTGAATTCTTCCTGCCGATCGGCGCCAACGGTTTCATGATCGACCTCGCCGGGCACATCGAGGACTATGCGGGGCGCCTGCCGCTGGTCGCCTCGTGCCGGATCCACAATCTCGGCGGCATCTCGCCGGCAGCGCTGCAGGCGGCGGTTGAAAATCTGTCGCTGAAGGCCAATGGCGTCGGCGTCATTGCCGTCGATCATCCGCGAACGCGCAACATATTGCGCGATGTGGTCGAGGCAGGCATCCGCCTTGTCACGCTGGTCTCCGACGTTCCAGCCGCCCCGCGTTCGGCCTATGTCGGCATCGACAACCGGGTTGCCGGACGCACGGCGGCGCTGTTGATGGGGCGCTTCCTCAATGGCCGCCAGGGTCATCTGGCGATGGTCGTCGGCTCGCGTTCCTATCGCGGGCACGAGGAGCGCGAGATGGGCTTTCGGTCGGTGCTGACAGAGGAATTCCCCAATCTCACGGTCTCGAGTGCGGTCGAGATCAATGACGAACCGGAGGGCAGCTACACCGCAACGATGCAGGCGCTGCACAACGAGCCGGAACTGCTCGGCATCTATTGCGTCGGCGCCGGGCGCTCAGGTGTGGCGAGAGCGCTGCTCGAGGCCAAGCCAAAGAAGAAGCCGGTCTTCATCTGCCACGACCTGACCAAGGAAACGCGCGGCTATCTCGTCGACGACCTCGCCGATGTCGTCATCGACCAGAATGCGCGGCTGATCGCGGAGCAATCTGTGATCCGCCTGCTTGGCTCGATCGCATCCGCCGCGCCATACCTGACGAAGAAGTTCATCGAGCCACGGCTGATCTTCAAGGAAAACGTGCCGGTGCAGTGAAGTCGCGCCGTGGCGGTTTGTCCGATTTGTACGACAAGTCGGGGTAGATGCCGCAAATCTGCACAGCAGCCATGCAACTTTCATTGTTGCCGAATCATTGGGCAACTCGTACTCATCTGGGTGTCGGCCATCTACTCCTCCCAGATGCGATGCCGACGCTGAGCGCGGTGCACCTCCTCCCGCATCTCGTTCGAAATCGGCCCGCTGCCACCTCCTCCCGGCAGCGGGCTTTTTTCATTCTCAAATGAATCTAAATTAGAGTTGACGGGCAAGTTCGGAGAATAGCCAAAAGCCCCGCCGGATGATGGGGACTCCTCAACTCCGAAAGCTGGAATTCAGCGCGCCCTGAAAGAGCTGATCAGGCCTTCAGCCATGCGCACGAACTGCGTGCTGGGGCCTTGGCAGCCCATGGTCTGCACGCTGACGCGCGCCCCTTCGAACAGCAGCGACAGCGTATCGGCCAGAAGCTCGGCCTGACCGATGCCCGCATCCCGGCACAGCGCAACGAGGCGATCGCGCTGAGCGCTCTTGAGCTCCTTGATCACGCTCCTGGCGGGATGGTCCGGCTCGGTCAATTCGGCGGCGGCATTGGCCATGTCGCAGCCGCGACCGTCAGCCGCCAGGCAAGCAGCGGCCATGCGAATCCAGGCATGCAACTGGGCGAGCTTGTCGCCGGGATGCTCAGCCTCGAATTGGTCCCACATCGCGGCGCCTTTAGCCGCCGACGCGCGCAGGCACTGGACGATCAGTTCGTCCTTGGACTCAAAATGACGGTAGAGCGTCATCTTGTTGGTGCCGGCGGCTTCCGTGATGGCGTCGACACCGACGCCCTTGATGCCATGCTTGTGAAACATGTCCTGCGCCGTCTCCAGGATTCGATCCCGGGGGCGCACACGATCGGTAATGCCGTCTGCCATCGCAGTCTCCTTGTCTCCCTAAAAATTCGGTTCACCTCTTGACTAGGGTGTTACCGGTCTGTAACTATCCGAATGTTACTTACTGGTAACACCTATGTGGCCTTCCGTCAATAACAAGGCCGTGAACTGGTCCTGCCAGATCACAAAGGGTGAAAATTGCAGGTCATGCGGCTCCGGCCGGTGAAGAGATGAAAACCGGTTCGCGATCATCCGATGCGGGCCGCTGGAATGGAGACGCTCCAATGTCGCAGCGCAAGGATTTGACCATCGATGAAGCCATCCGGGATCCGATGATCCGGCTGGTGATGAAAGCGGACCGCGTCAACCCGCGCGCCTTCGAAGCGATGCTGAGGACCGTTGCCGATGAGCAGGGCCTCAGCGGCGCGGCGCCGTCTTCGTATTTTTTGCAGGACCCGGGTTCGGTGCGCGGCAGGCGGCTGTCCCGGTCTGCCCATTCTTTTAAAGAGGCCGGTTCTTCTAAAGAGGTTTGCGTGTCGTGGTAAATTATTTCATCCATCGTCCGATCTTCGCCTCGGCCATCGCCATCATCATGGTGCTCGCCGGGACGATTTGTTATTTCCTTTTGCCGGTTTCGCAGTTTCCCGACATCACGCCGCCGCAGGTCGTGGTCAGCGCGCATTATCCGGGCGCCAGCGCGCAAGTGGTCGCCGATACGGTGACGACGCCGCTGGAACAGCAGATCAACGGCGTCGAAGGCATGACTTACATGTCGTCGTCGAGCTCCAATGACGGCTCCTCGACCATCACCATCACCTTCGATGTCGGCTATTCCTTGAGCACCGCGGCCGTCGACGTCCAGAACCGCGTTTCGCAAGCCGCCTCGTCGCTGCCGGCGATCGTCAACCAGGGTGGCGTGACGATCAAGAAGCAGAACCCGAATTTCGTCCTCATCGTCAACCTGACCTCGCCCGACAGTTCGGTCGATCCGGTGGCGCTGAGCAACCTCGCCTATCTGCAGGTCGTCGATCCGCTGAAGCGACTGCCCGGCGTCGGCGATGTGCAGATTTTCGGCGAGCGTCGCTATTCGATGCGCGTCTGGCTCGACCCGGACAAGCTCGCCAATCTTGGCATCACCGCTGTCGACGTCCAGAATGCCATCTCGGAACAGAACGTCCAGGTGGCGGCCGGCAAGATCGGCCAGTCGCCGGCGCCCGCCGGCACCGCCTTCGAGATGCAGGTCAACGCCGTCGGCCGCCTGAGCGACCCCAAGGAGTTCGGCGACATCGTCGTGCGCGCCAACACCGGCACCGGCTCGCTGGTGCGACTGCGCGACGTCGCCCGCATCGAGCTCGGCGCGCTGCAATATTCGTCGTCGGCCTTCTTCGGCAAGGACCCGACGGTGGTGCTCGCCGTTTACCAGATGCCCGGTTCCAACGCGCTCGATCTGCAGCAGCACGTCAAGGACAAGATGCAGGAACTGTCGGCCCGTTTCCCCAAGGGCGTCAGCTACGCCATGCACTACGACACGACGCGCTTCGTGTCGGCATCGATGCACGACGTGCTGATCACGCTTGGCGAAGCGCTGGTGCTGGTCGTGGCCGTGGTGTTCATCTTCCTGCAGAGTTGGCGCACGACGATCATCCCGACCATCGCCATTCCGGTGTCGCTGGTGGCGACGATGGTGGTCATGGAAATGATGGGCTTCTCGCTCAACATGCTCTCCCTGCTCGGCATGGTGCTGGCCATCGGCCTCGTCGTCGACGACGCCATCGTGGTGGTCGAAAATGTCGAGCGACAATTGGAGGCGGGCCTCAAACCGCTGGCGGCGACCAAGGCCGCGATGGCCGAGGTCACCGGACCGATCATCGCCACCACCGCAGTGCTGATGGCCGTCTTCGTGCCCGTCGCCTTCATTCCCGGCGTCTCCGGCAAGCTCTACAATCAGTTCGCGCTGACGGTGGCGATTTCGGTCGGCATATCCGCCTTCAACTCGCTGACGCTCAGCCCGGCGCTGAGTGCCGCCTTCCTGCGCCATCGCGGCGAGACGCAGTTCGCCCCATTCCGCTGGTTCAACACGGGCTTCGACAGACTGTCGCATGCCTATGCGCACGGCGTGCGTATCCTCATCCGGCTGCGCTGGATCATGCTCGGTCTGTTCGCGGCCGGCCTGGTGGCCACCTACTTCGTCTGGCAGAAGCTGCCCTCGACCTTCCTTCCGGTCGAGGACCAGGGTTACTTCTTCGTCGTCATCCAGCTGCCTGACGGCGCCTCGCTGGAGCGCACCGACGCGGTGGCCCAGAAGGCGCGCGACATCCTCCAAGCTACGCCCGGAGTCGAGATTGTCGGTTCGATCAGCGGCCTGAACTTCCTGACCAGTGCGGCGCAGTCGAACTCGGCTGTCGAGTTCGCCATCCTGAAGCCGTGGGAAGAGCGCGGCCCCGACCAGAGCGCGTCGAAGCTCGTCGCCGACGTGCGCGGCAAGCTGATGCAGATTCCGGAAGCCTTCGCGCTGTCCTTCGATCCGCCTTCGATCCCGGGTATCGGCACCACGGGCGGCTTCGAATTCGTCGTCGAGGATCTCACCGGGCGCGGCAGTTCAGCCCTCAACGACGCGACGCAAGCCGTGATCGCCGAGGCGCGCAAGCAGCCGGAAATCAACCCGCAGCAGCTGTTCTCGCCGTTCTCGACCTCGACGCCGCAGTTCAACTACGACCTCGACCGCAGCAAGGCCAAACTGCTCGGCCTCAACCTGCCCGACGTCTTCAACACGCTGCAGATCTATCTCGGCTCGCTCTACGTCAACGACTTCAACCTGTTCGGCCGCACCTTCCGGGTGACCATCCAGGCCGACAAGGATGCACGTGCCGACGCAGGCGACCTTTCGCGGCTCTATGTGCGCAACGCCTCCGGCGGCATGGTGCCGCTGAGCACACTGGGCAAACTGGTGCCGTTCGTCGGCCCGGAAACCGTGCCGCACTACAACAACAACGCCTCGGCCACGATCAATGGCGGCGCAGCCCCCGGCTTCTCGTCGGGCCAGGCGGTTGCCGCGATGGAACGGGCCGCCGCCACCGCTTTGCCCAGGGATTTCGGTTTCGAATGGACCGGCATCACCTTCCAGGAGCTCAAGGCAGGATCGATCGCGTCGGTCGTCTTCGGCCTCGCCATCGTCTTCGTCTTCCTGATCCTGGCGATGCAGTATGAGAGCTGGGCGATGCCGTTCATGGTGCTGCTGGCGGTGCCACTGGCCCTGTTCGGCGCCTTCGCAGCCCTGTTCCTGCGCGGCATGCAGATCGACGTCTACTCGCAGATCGGCTTCGTCATGCTGATCGGCCTCGCCGCCAAGAACGCGATCCTGATCGTCGAGTTTGCAAGGCGGCGGCGCGAGGAGGGACTGAGCATTGTCGACGCGGCGATGGAAGCTGCGCGGCTGAGGCTGCGGCCGATCCTGATGACGGCCTTCGCCTTCATCCTCGGCGTGCTGCCGCTGATGTTTGCGACGGGTGCGGGTGCGGCAAGCCGGCAGTCGATCGGCACCACCGTGTTTGGCGGCATGGTCGCGGCGACCATCCTGTCGCTGGTGTTCGTGCCAGTCTTCTACGCGGTCATCGAGCAGCTGCGCGAAGGCCGCGTGCGCAGCGAACCGAACGCTGCTCATGACCAGGACAATAATGAACCGACTGCCGAACCAGCGCCGATGCGCCTGGCCGAAGCAGCCGAATAGAATTGGAGACCAAAATGCGTAAATGGAAAATAGCTTTGGGAACGGCCGTCGCCCTGGGAGCGATCTCGGTGGCAAGCGTCCACTTCCTCGACATGGGCAATCTCAGCCTCAATGCCGGCACGGCGGCAGCGACGGCAGCACCTGCGGCATTCGTCATGCCGGTGCCGGTGACGAGCGTGGTCAAGAAGACGATCCCGATCTACCTTGACTACGCCGCCCGCATCGAGGCGATCCGCAGCGTCACCTTGCAGGCCCGCGTGCCCGGCTATCTGCAGGAGCAGACGGCTAAGGACGGCGCGGATGTGCGCCAGGGTGATCTGCTCTACAAGATCTCGCCTGACGACTTCAAGGCGGCTCTCGACCAGGCCAAGGCCGAAGTGCAGCGCGACCAGGCGAGCCTCGACTATGCGCGCTCCAATCTCGGCCGCGGCTCCGAACTCGCCAAGAGCGGCTATCTGGCCAAGGATGGGTTCGACCAGCGTACGAGCACCTTGCGCCAGGCCGAAGCGTCGCTTGCCGTCAACCAGGCGGCGGTGCGCACGGCCGAGCTCAATTTGAGCTACGCCGAAATCCACGCTCCGTTTGCCGGCCGCGTCGGCCGCAACCAGGCTTCGGTCGGCACGCTGGTCAGCGTCGCCGGCACGGTGCTGAACACGCTGGTGCAGCTCGACCCGATCTACGTCACCTTCAATCCGAGCGAGACGGACCTGGCCGAAATCGAACAGGCCCGCGCCGCCGGCCCGATCGAGGTCGAGGTGCTGCTGCCCGGCGAGACCGAAGCCAGCCAGAAGGGCGAACTCACCTTCATCGACAACACGGTCGACCACTCGACCGGCACGATTACGGCGCGCGCCACCATTGGCAATGCGAAGTTCTCGCTGCTGCCGGGCCAGTATGTCCGCGTGCGGCTGCACATCAAGCAGCTGCCCGACGCGCTGATGGTGCCGCAGGTGGCGCTGGGTTCGAGCCAGCTCGGCAAATATGTCTATGTCGTCGGCAAGGGCAACACGGTCGACCAGCGCATCGTCTCGCTTGGCGCGACCAGCGGCGACCTTGTGGCGGTCCTCAGCGGCGTTGCCGAAGGCGACCAGGTGATAACGGGCAATCTGCAGAAGATCGGACCAGGAATGCCGATCTCGCCGTTGCCCCAGGAGAAACCGGCCAGCTGATAACCCCCATCAGCCCCGGTCCTGCGGCGCCTTCGGCTTCCACGCCGAGGGCGCCGTTTTTTATGGAGCGCCGCACGCCGTTTTTGGAGTAACCGCAAGGCACAAGAATCCGGAACAGACATATTGTAGGATTGTCGACAATCTGCTTGTCTGTTTCCGGCTCTCACTGGAGTGACGGAATGGCCAAGCTGGACTTCAATCCGATCGCGGATACGACACGCCGAGCCGAGATCGTTGCGCTGTTGCGGCGGGCGATCCTGACCGGCCAGCTGGAACCCGGCCAAAAGCTGAGCGAGCTGAGGATCGCTGAGCAGATGCGGGTCAGCCGCGCGCCTTTGCGCGAAGCTATGCGCGAGCTGGTGCAGGAAGGCATCCTGACCAGCATTCCCTATGCCGGCACCTTCGTCATCGATGTCACCGCCAAGGACATTGACGACGCCTACTCGCTGAACAAGGTGCTCGATGAATTCGCCATCGAGCGGACATGGAAGCTGCGCGACCAGCGCTTCTTCGATGAACTCGACCGCCGCCACGAAGCGGTGAAGCAGGCAACGCGCGCGCGCGACACCACCCGCCAGATCGAGACCGCACTGCAATTGCACGGGCTGATCTATGAATGGGCCGACAATTCGGTGCTGCTGGAAACCTGGCAGCGGCTGACCAGCCGGCTGCAGATGTACTTTGCCCTGCACCAGCGGGCCCGCAACGAGCCGGTGCCGGCCGAAGATCTCCACGAAACCTATGTGCGGCTCTTGAAGGGCGCCGACATGCGCGCTGCCCAGCGCCATGCGCGCGAGCATATCGACCTCGATTTCGAAGAGCTGCTTGCCTATGCGCGTGGCCTCGATCAGCGGAACATCGAAGGGCTGACCCTCCTCAACGCCTAGAGACAACGGACAGACAAGTGCAGATCAAAACCATCAAGGCCTATCGCGTCGTGCAGCCCTTCGTGGACGGGCCCTACCGCATGTCAAAGGGGCGGGTTGCAGACTGCTTCGATGCGGTGATCGTCGCCATCACCTCCGACAGCGGCGTGACCGGCTGGGGCGAGATGGCGCCGCTCGGCAATTTCTATTCGGCCGCCTTTCCGGCGGGAACGTGCGCGGGCGTGGTCGAGATCGCGCCGCACCTGATCGGCCAGGACCCGCGTGGCCTCGCCGGCATCGGCCGATTGATGGATACGGTGTTCAAGGGCCATCCTTACATCAAGTCGGCGCTCGACATGGCCTGCTGGGATCTGGCGGCCCGGGCCGCCGACGTGCCGCTGGTGACCATGCTTGGCGGCCGCGAGAGCGACATGGCGGAGACCTACCGCGTCGTCACCCACGGCACGCTCGACCAGATGGCGGCACTGGCCAAAAGGATCATCGCCCAGGGCTGCCGCCGGCTGCAGGTCAAGGTCGGCGGCAATGTGCATGAAGACATCGAGCGGGTGAGCGCAGTCGCTTCGGCCGTGCCGAAAGGCACGGTGATTTTCTGCGACGCCAATGCCGGCTGGACACCCTACCAGGCGCGGCAGTTCGCCGATGCAACGCGCGGCATCGACTACACGTTCGAGCAGCCCTGCACGACGATCGAGGAGAACATGTCGGTGCGCCGCATGCTCGACAAGCCGATGGTGCTGGACGAGAGCGTCATCTCGCTCGAGGCGATGCTGGAAATCCATCGCCTGGGCGCCGCCGACGGGCTGACGCTGAAGATCTCGCGGCTTGGCGGCGTAACCAGGACAAGGCAAATCCGCGACGTCGCCGTCGATCTCGGTTTCATGATCACCGTCGAGGATACGGGCGGCGCCGAGATCGACACGGCGGCGATGGCGCATCTGTCGCTGTCGACGCCGGAAGAACGCCGGCTGCACGCCATCGCCTTCCATGAGTGGGTGACGGTGCGCACGGCCTCCAACGCCCCACCGGTCACCGGCAGCCACATGGGCATTCCCGACGGGCCCGGCCTCGGCATCGATGTCGTGCCCGACCTGCTCGGCAAGCCTTTCCTAGAGATCGGCTGAGATCAAGCGCAGCATGAAGCTGTCACCCCACGAATCCTCCGTGGGAGATTTGATCCTGCAGCCATTCGCCGATTTGCGGGTTGAAATATTTTTCAAATGGAAATAGGAATGTTCAAAATGATGATTTGACGCTGCGGCGCGTCATGACTGGAGGAAGCGATATGGCCCATCCGCAATTTGCAGCGGAACTTCTGCAGCGCGCTGAAGCCCAAGGGCCTATCACCATCGGTCTCGCCGGCGCCG
Organism: Mesorhizobium sp. M0016; assembly: GCF_040324035.1. Lineage (NCBI taxonomy): Bacteria > Pseudomonadati > Pseudomonadota > Alphaproteobacteria > Hyphomicrobiales > Phyllobacteriaceae > Mesorhizobium > Mesorhizobium sp. M0016. The sequence goes on from NZ_JAMYVM010000008.1 coordinate 55,697, forward strand.
GGCAGATGGGCACCGACATCGTCGTCCAGGTGGCGCTGATGCCGGGCATGCGGATCGGTGCCATTTCCGAGGTGCGGCCGCAAGCGGCGATCGATGCCGCACTGCTCGCCGGCCATGACCGCTCCGACATCGTCCAGGCTGCGAACGCCTCTGCCATCGACCGCGCCATCGAGGCCGGCAAGATCGCTGTCACCGAAGATCTGCATGCGCTGGCCGCGGCCGGCCGCATTGATGTCATCATCGACGCGACAGGCAATCCCAACATCGGCACGCTGTTTGCGCTCGAAGTGATGAAGAACGGCAAGCACATCGTCATGCTCAATGTCGAGGCGGACATTACGATCGGCCGCTTCCTCAAGGAGGAAGCGCGCAAGGCCGGCGTGGTCTACACCGGTGCGGCCGGCGACGAACCCGCCTGCACGCTGGAGATCATCGGCTTCGCCAAGAGCCTCGGCTTCAACATCATCGCCGCCGGCAAGGGCAAGAACAACCCGCTCAAGATCGACGCCATGCCCGCCGACTACGAGAAGGAAGCGGCCGAGCGCAACATGAATGCGCGCATGCTGGTCGAGTTCGTCGACGGTTCCAAGACGGCGATCGAGATGGTGGCTATCGCCAACGCCACCGGGCTGGTGCCCGACGTGCCGGGCATGCACGGCCCGACGGCGACGCTGGAGAAACTGGCCAGCGTGCTTTGCCCGCGCGAGGATGGCGGCGTGCTGCACCGCAAGGGCGTGGTCGACTATTCCATCGGCAAGGGCGTGGCGCCCGGCGTGTTCTGCATCATCGAAACGAGGCATCCGCGCGTGCTGGAGCGCATGGTCGACCTCAAGGTCGGCAAGGGCCCCTATTTCACGATCTACCGTCCCTATCACCTGACAAGCCTTGAAGTGCCACTGTCGGCGGCGCGCGCCGTTGTCTACAAACGCGCCGACATGGAGCCCCTCGACCATCCGGTCGCCGAAGCGGTGGCGGTGGCCAAGAGCGATCTCGGCGCGGGCCAATCGCTCGGCATGATCGGCGAGAACGACTATCGCGGCTTCGCCATGACCTGGGAGGACGCCCGCGCCAAGGGCGCGCTGCCGCTCGGGATTGCCGAACGCGCCAAGGTGGTCAAGCCGGTCAAGACCGGCGACTTCCTTACCTATGAAAATTGTGTACCCGACGATTCGATGGTGATAACGCAGATCCGCCGCCGTCTAGACCAGTCGGATGGACAGTTTGTGACCAACGCCGCCTGAACCTTCGGGATCTCCCTGTGATGGACGATGTCGTTATCGGGATCGATGCCTCGACGACGGCGGTGAAGGCAATCGCCTTCACCCGCGACGGCGCGGAGCTGTTCCAGGCGCGCGAGGCCTATCCGCTGGCCAATCCGAAGCCCGGCCATTTCGAGCAGGATGCCGAACATTGGTGGGCAGCCCTCATCAGTGCGCTGAAGCAGGTTGCCGACAAGGTCGGCGCCGCGCGCGTGGCGGCAATTGCCATAGCCCATCAGCGCGAGACCTTCACCCTGATCGATCAGGCCGGCACGCCGCTCATCCCGGCGATCCTGTGGCTTGACGAGCGCGCCCGGCCTCAAGTCGCCAAGCTGTCGGCCGAGCTTGGCCGCGAGACGATCCGCGACTGGAGCGGCAAGCCGCCGGATCCGACGCCGGCGCTCTATGCCATCGCCTGGCTGGCCGAACACCAGCCGCAGGTGCTGGCCAACGCCGCCGCCCTGGTCGATGTTCATGGCTTCTTCGTTCACCGGCTGACCGCACGGCTGGTTACCAGCACGGCAAGTGCCGACCCGCTCGGCTTGCTCGATGTCGCGACAGGCGAATGGCACCCTGAGCTTGTCGCGGCTGCAGGGCTGCAGCCACGGCAGTTGCCGGCGCTGATCGGCCCAGGCGAAATCTGCGGCGGCCTTGCCGAAAACATTGCCCAGCTGACTGGCCTCAAAGCGGGCACGCCAATTGTCGCCGGCGCCGGCGATGGCCAGGCCATGGGTCTCGGCATGGGCGTCTATGGTGCCGGCAGGAGCTATCTCTCGCTCGGCTCCGGCGTCGTCAGCGGCTGCTATTCCGGCACGGTCACCACATCGGACGCGTTTCGCACGCTGGTCTCGCCGACCGGCTCCGGCTTCATGCTGGAAACCGTGCTGCGCTCGGGCATGCAACTGGTCGACTGGATCGTGCGCACCACCGGCGCGTCTTCCGCGGCAGAACTGGAGAAGGGTGCGGTCGATGTTGCGGCCGGCAGCGACGGTCTTTTGGTCATGCCCTATTGGGCCGGCGTCATGAGCCCCTATTGGGATGGCGCGGCGCGCGGCGCCGTTGTTGGCCTGTCGCTCGACCATGAGCCCAGGCATCTCTTCCGCGCCACGCTGGAAGGCATCGCTTTGGAGCAAGCCATCGCCAGCGAGGCGATGGAGGCCGAAAGCGGCGGCAAGCCGGGAGAGATGATTGCCGCCGGCGGCGGCACCAATTCGGCGCTGCTGATGAAGATCATGGCCAGCGTGCTGGAGCGGCCGCTGTTCGTGTCGCCGGTCAACGAGGCGGCGGCCCTTGGCGCGGCGATGCTGGCGGCTTCGGCGATCGGCTGGTTCGCCTCGGCGGAAGACGCCGCCAAGGCAATGGCGGCGGCGCCGGCCAGGCGTGTCGATCCTGACATGACGCTGGTGCCGGCTTACCGGGCGCGCAAGGCGATCTACCGCGACCTCTATCACGCGACACGCGACATCCACGCGCGGCTCGGTGCGATCTGAGTTCAAGCGCAGCTTGCCTGCGTGAGGCTCCCATGCCCAACCTGCCCAGCTTGCCGATTTTGCGTCCTGCCCGGCCAATGCTAGACTCATCGGGCTCATGAAAGCAGTATTTCACCTTGCCGCCCTGCCCTGGATTGTCGCGCTTGCGGCAGCTCCGATGACGGCGCGTGCGCAGGACGAGCCGCCCTTCGAGGTCACGCTCGACATGGACAATGACGGCAGGATGGATCGGGCCGCGATCGCGGCGGATTCCGACAGCGGGCTGGCGGATCTCTCGATCTATCTGGCTGCCGGCGAAGGAAAGCTCGATCCTTCGCGCAAGCCTGACTTCGTCAAGAAGGCGCTGACGCAGGACCGTATTCTCGGGCTCGAAAGCAAGGGCAAGGGATCGCTTGTCGTCACCTCGTGCTTCGGCTGCGGCGCCAACAAATCATGGGATGCGACGCTGACCATCGTCTGGCGCGGCGGTAAATTCCTTGTCGCCGGCTACAGTCGCGACTGGGACTGGAATGTGCAGAAAGCCGACGGCTCGGTCGAGACGACGCTGGGCGGTTGCGACATCAATTTTCTCACCGGCAAAGGCACCGCTTCAAAGGACCTGGACGACGGCAAACCGGTCGCGGGAAAATTCGTGCCGATCGCACTGGCCGACTGGTCGGACGACAGTCGTCCGGAGCCCTGCGAATTCTGACCGAGGCCGACAGCGCTCAACGGTTGAGCAGGCCTTTGGCCGCATCCTCATCGGTAATGAGCACCGAAACCCTGGTGTTGGCGAGCGCGGCGCGCATGACGGCGACCTTCTCCTGACCGCCTGACACCAGGATGATGCTCGGAATATCGGACAGATCCTGCAGCGGATAGGCGCAGACGCGGCGGTTGACCTCATGGTCGACAGAGTGGCCCTCGGCGTCGATGAAATGGCACAAGAGGTCGCCGACCGCGCCGGCCGCCTGCAATTCCTCGAGTTCGCTCGGTTTGATGAAGCCGTAATTGGCGATCGGGCTGTCCTTGGAAAACGAGCCGACGCTGAGCACGGCGATGTTGGCGCGGCGCGCGCGGAAGACGACATCCTGAACGCTGCGCTGGCTCATGAAGGCATCGCGCTGTTCCGGCTTGTCGGCATAGACCGGCACCGGCAGCAGGAAACATTCAGCGCCGATCTTTTCGGCGAACTCCCAGGCGCTTTCGGTCGGGTTGAGCGGCTGCGCGTGGGTGAGGCCGCCGAGCATCGAGACGACCGTCGTCCTGGCAATCGGCCGCCTCGGCAATTCGTTGATGGCGAATTTCAGCGTCCGGCCCCAGCCCAGCGCAATGACGTCGCCGGCATTGACGTTGTCGGCGAGATAGGCGGCAGCCGCGTGGCCGATCATCAGCGGCGCGTTGCTGCGATCAGCGGCTGATGGCACCACGACCGCCTGGCTGAGCCCGAAACGCTGCTTCAGGCTCTCCTCGAGCTGCACGCATTCGACGACACTGTCGCGAATGCGGAACTGGACAATGCCTTCCTCGCGGGCAGCCGACAGGATCCGGTGCACCTTGATGCGGCCGACGCCAAGAATCTCGGAGATGCGCTCCTGCGTCAGCCCTTCGACATAGTAATGCCAGGCGGCGCGGGCCTTCAGCTCGGCATCGGGGAAGCGCGAGGCCTTCTCATTTTCGACGGTCGCCATGCTCGTGCTCTCCCGCGGCAGATTTCGGAAATCTTTTCCGCAAAGCGCCGCCCCCTGGCCTTCCCTAGGACAAACCGCCCGGTGGCGCAAACCTTCGCCGAATGGCGCAACGGCTCTTGACAATTTTCTAATGAACAGTTTAGCTGAACAAAATTTCATATCAAAGATAAATTGTTCACAGGGAGGTGCCTGGTGAACAAGAGCGGACGGCAGGCCATCGTCGTTTCGCTGACGGAGGAGACGAAGTGGCCGTGAGTAATGATGCAAGCGAGTCGAAGGCTGGCGAGTTGAAAGCCGCGCCCGGCACTCAAGGTGCGACGGCCGCGAAGCTTTCGGCGCTGTTTGCCGGAACCATGGGGCCGCTGATCGGGCTGCTGCTGCTTTGCCTGGCGCTGACGCTGACCACCGACACGTTCCTCACCGTGCGCAACATCCTCAACGTACTTGACCAGATCACGGTGCTCGGCATCATGGCAATCGGGATGACGCTGGTGATCCTGATCGGCGGCATCGATCTCTCGGTCGGCTCGGTGCTGGCGCTGGCCGCCATGGTGATGGGCTTTGTCTCCCACCCCGACTATCTCAATCTCGGCCTTGCGGCCGGCGTCGTCGCAGCACTGGTCGTCGCCGGCCTTTGCGGACTGGTGTCCGGCCTGCTGGTGACCGTCACCCGGCTGCCGCCGTTCATTGCGACGCTGGCGATGATGTCGGTGGCGCGCGGTCTTGCCAACATGATCACCGACGGTTCGCAGATCGTCGGCTTTCCCGACTGGTTCACCAGCCTGTCGATCATCCGCCATTTCGGCTTCCTGTCGGTCACAGTCGGGGTGATGATGGTGCTGGCGATCGTCTTCGCCATCTTCCTCAACTACCGCGCCACCGGCCGCAGCCTTTACGCCATCGGCGGCAGCGCCGAGGTGGCGCGGCTCTCCGGCATTCCGGTGAAGTCGCTGACCAACTGGGTCTATGCCATCTGCGCCGTGCTTGCGGGTCTTGCCGGCATCGTGCTCGCCGCGCGGCTGGATTCGGTGCAGCCGAGTTCCGGCCTGGGCTATGAGCTCGACACCATCGCGGCGGTGGTGATCGGCGGCGCCAGCCTGTCGGGCGGCATCGGCTCGATCGGCGGCACCGCGGTCGGCGTGCTCATCATCGGCGTGCTGCGCAACGGGCTCAATCTGCTCGGCGTCTCGCCCTTCATCCAGCAGGTGGTGATCGGCGTGGTGATCGCGCTGGCGGTCGCCAGCGATACCTGGCGGCGCAGGGCGCGATAGAGAACGGGGCACAATTGAGAATTCGCCCGGAGCGTCCGGGCGATAGACGGATCGGTCGATCCGAAACTGGGATGTTCCAAGGGGCGCGATGCGCTGGCGGGACAGTTTGACTATCAACGGAGGAAAAACATGCTGACCAAACGTTCACTGCTGCTCGCCGCTGCCGCAATCATTCCCCTGCTCGGGCTGACCGACATGGCCTCGGCCAAGGAGGCCAAGAAACTCGGCCTCGCCGTGGCCAATCTGCAGGCCGACTTCTTCAACCAGATCAAGCAGTCGGTCGAAGCCTACGGCAAGGAGAAGGGCATCGAGATCGTCACCGTCGACGCCAAGGGCGATTCAGCGACCCAGGTCAGCCAGGTGCAGGATCTGATCACGCAGAACATCGACGCGCTGATCTACATTCCGGCCGGCGCCACAGCCGCCACCGTGCCGACCAAGACCGCCAAGGCCGCCGGCATTCCGGTGATCAATGTCGACCGCAACGCCGACGGCGCGCCCGGCGACACCTTCATCGCCACCAACAGTGTCGCCTCGGCGCAGGCGGTGTGCGACTACATCGCCAAGCAGGCCGGCGGCAAAGGCGAACTGATCATCATCCACGGCCAGAAGGGCACGACGCCGGAAGTCGACCGTTCCAAGGGTTGCGGCGAAGCGCTCAAGGCCTATCCCGATATCAAGGTGGTCGGCGAATTGTGGAGCGAAGGCTGGCACCAGGACGAAGGTTTCAAGCTGACGCAGGACCTTTTGCAGTCGCATCCCGATGTCTCCATCGTCATCGGCCAGGCCGATGCGCTGGCGCTGGGTGCGGCACAGGCGGTCAAGGTCGCCAATCCCGGCCACAAGGTCTGGGTTGCCGGCTTCGATGGCGACGTGGCCGCACTCAAGGCGCTGAAGGACGGCGTGTTCGACGTCACCGCGACGCAGCAGACGCAAGGCATGGGCCGTCTCGCCGTCGATGCGGCGATCAAGCTGGTTGCGGGCGAGAGCGTTCCGGCCGAACAGCTGCAGGATGCGACGCTGACCACCAAGGACAATGTCGAGCAGTTCATCGCCAAACATCCGTAACAGCCGGCACCGCTTAAGAGAGCGCCACGATGTCCCCTGAGCCTCGCCACAGCGAAAGCCCCCATAGCGGGCTCTTCGTCAACGGCCTCTGCAAGAGCTACGGACCGGTCCAGGTTCTGGCCGATGCGAGCTTCGAGGTGCGGCCGGGCGAGGTCGTGGCGCTGCTCGGCGAAAACGGCGCCGGCAAGTCGACGGTGTCCAACATCATCGCCGGTTCGACAAAGGCCGATTCCGGCACTATCATCTGGCGGGGGAAACCTTATTCCCCCGCCTCGCCTGCCGCGGCAATCGATGCCGGTGTGGGCATGATCCATCAGGAACTGAAGCTGCTGCCGGATCTGTCGGTGGCGGAAAATGTCTATGTCGGGCGCCTGCCGATGCGCGGCGGCCGCATCGACCGCGCGGAGATGAACGCCAAGGCCTCGGCGCAGTTGAAGCGGCTTGGTCTCGACGTCTCGCCCGAGCGCAAGGTGGGCACGCTGCGCATCGCCGCCCAGCAGCAGGTCGAGATCGCCAAGGCGCTGACGCTGAATGCCGAATTGCTGATCTTCGACGAACCGACCGCAGCGCTTGGCGGCGAGGAAACGGAGCTTTTGTTCCAGCAGATCCGCAAGCTCAAGGCGGAAGGCATGTCCTTCATCTATATCAGCCATCGTCTCGACGAGATCGCGCAGATTGCCGACCGCGTGGTTGTGATGCGCGACGGACGCATCGTCGCCCGCCACGAACGCGCCGATATTCCCGTGCGCACAGTGGTGGAGCAGATGGTCGGCCGCTCGGTCGAGCGGATGTTCCCACACTTGACGCCGCCGCGCGAGGAGACGCTGCTCGAGGTCGACAACCTGTCCTCGCCGGAGAAGAGCTTCAACAACGTTTCCTTCTCGGTCAAAGCAGGCGAGATCCTCGGCATTGCCGGGTTGATCGGCGCCGGCCGCACGGAACTGGTGCGGGCGATCGCCGGCGCCGATCCGATCTCGTCGGGCTCGGTGCGCGTTGCCGGCAAATCGGTGCATCTCAGCGGGCCGGCGGCAGCGATCAAGGCCGGCGTCGTGCTGGTGCCGGAAGACCGTAAGGCGCAAGGCGTGGTGCTCGACCAGACCATCGGCGAGAATCTGGCGTTCGGCAATTTCGACCATGTCGCGCCGAAGGGCTGGGTGTTTCCGAAAACGGTGCAGAAATTCGCCGAAGCCGGCATCGCAAGGCTCGGGGTCAAGGGCAAACCTGGCCAGGCGGTCAGCAAGCTTTCCGGCGGCAACCAGCAGAAGGTGATCATTGCCAAATGGGTGTCGCGACCGCCAAAAGTGTTCATCCTCGATGAACCGACGCGCGGCATCGATGTCGGCGCGCGTGCGGCTATCTACGACGTGATCGCCGACCTCGCCCGCTCCGGCATGGCGGTGGTGGTGGTCAGCTCCGACCTCGAGGAGGTGCTGGGGCTGTCGCACCGGGTGCTGGTGCTGAGCCGCGGCCGCCAGCGCGGCATTCTCGACCGCAGCGAGGCGAGCAATGTCGCGGTGATGGAACTCGCCACGAGCTGAGGACAGGAGTCGGAACAAAGCGCAGCAGGTGGTATCCTCCCAAGGACCGGACCGCGCGGGGCGCCAGCAAAGACTGGCGCCCCTTCATTTCAGGAGGGGGAACAACATGAAACTATTCGATCTCAGCGGCGACGTAGCGCTGGTAACAGGCGCCGGCAGCGGCATTGGCCAGGCCATTGCCATCGGGCTCGCCGAAGCCGGCGCCGACATAGCCTGTTTCGGCCACACCTCCAAGGGCGGGCTGGACGAGACGGCGCACAAGATTTCGGCACTTGGCCGCAAGGCGCTGGTGCTGACCGGAACGGTGACGTCGGAGGCCGATCTCGCGTCAGCGATCGAGCGCACCGAGAACGAACTCGGCGCGTTGACCATCGCCGTCAACAATGCCGGCATCGCCGGGGCCGAGCCGGCCGAGACGCTGCCGCTGGAAAAATGGCAGAATATCTACGACGTGAATGTCAGCGGCGTGTTCCTGTCCTGCCAGGCCGAGGCGCGCGCCATGCTGACGCGGCGCAAGGGCTCGATCATCAACATCGCCTCGATGTCGGGCTCGATCGTCAATCGCGGCCTGACCCAGGCGCATTACAATTCGTCGAAGGCGGCGGTCATCCACATGTCGAAAAGCCTCGCAATGGAATGGGCCGATCGCGGCCTGCGCGTCAATGTGGTGAGCCCAGGCTACACGCTGACGCCGATGAACAAGCGGCCGGAGGTCGCCGAACAGATCAAGATCTTCGAACGCGACACGCCCATGGGGCGCATGGCGACGCCGGAAGAGATGGCCGGCCCGACCGTGTTCCTGGCCAGCCGCGCCGCGAGTTACGTCACCGGCATCGACCTGATCGTCGATGGCGGCTTTGTCTGCTGGTAGGAGAAGAAAAGTGCAGAAGCGTTTTGAAGGCAAGACTGCGGTCATCACCGGCGCGAGCGGCGGCATCGGCGCGGCGATGGCGAAGCGCTTTGCCGAAGAAGGTGCCGCGGTCGTGGTCAGCGCCATCGATACCCGCGTCGAGGACGTCGCCGCCGGCCTGAAAGCCGCGGGCGCCAAGGTCGCGTCGATGCGCATGGACGTTACCAGGAAGGATGAGGTCACCGCGCTTTACGACCTCGCCGAGAAGGAATTCGGCCGTGTCGACATTTCGGTGCAGAATGCCGGCGTCATCACCATCGCCCGGATCGAGGCGATGACCGAGGCCGAGTGGGACAAGGTGATGGCCGTCAACACCAAGGGCGTGTTTCTGTGCTGCCAGGAAGCGATCGCGCGCATTCGCAAGCATGGCGACGGCGGCCGGCTGATCAACACGGCATCGGGCCAGGCGCGGCAGGGTTTCATCTACACGCCGCACTATGCGGCGTCGAAGTTCGGCGTCGTCGGCATTACCCAGAGCCTGGCCAAGGAAGTGGCCAAGGAAAAGATCACCGTCAACGCCATCTGCCCCGGCATCATCGACACCGACATGTGGGCCTATAATGACGCAGCGTGGGGCAAGCTGATGGGTGACTACAAGCCCGGCGAGCTGATGGCCGAATGGGTGAAGAACATCCCGATGGGCCGCGCCGGCAGCGGCGAGGACGTGTCCGGCCTGGTCAGCTTTCTCGCCAGCGACGACGCCACCTACATCACCGGCCAAACCATCAATGTCGATGGCGGCCTGATCATGTCGTGAACGTCAGCTCTGGCGGTTGGCAATCGACCAGTCTGAAATTCCGCAGTGCACAGGGCATCAGCCGTTGCGCCGCATGAACGTTGGTATATATAATTTCATCTCATGAAACGGCCTTGGCGGGGATGGGGCTCGCCCGCCGAGACCATGGGACCTTGATGGCTCGCACGTCTGAGAGCGCCGCTGGAGCGGCGATCGATCTGTTGACGATTGCTCACGCAGCAATCCATCCGATGCCATGACGCGGGCCCGCCCGGCATCACATAAACACCAAGTCGAGCAACCATTTCGCCTGCGCAAGTTGCGGCTGCGGCACTGGCTTGGTGCGAACGAGCTTGCGTAACGACCCGCCTTTCCAACACAATCAAGAAAAGACGCAAGAAGGGAACGATCAAGAAATTTCCACATGGTTTGACAGGAGAACAAGCATGTCATTTCGCAGTGTGATTTCGAACCTATCAATGGGAGCCTTGGCGCTTGCCACCGCAAGTGCGCTTACATCACCGGTCCACGCAGCAGCACCTGAATCCAACGACCCGATCAAGATCGCGCTGTTCGACTGGACCAGCGTCAACCTCAACGCCAAGATCCTTGGCGGTATCCTCGAAAAGCTCGGCTATACCGTCGAATATCCGACCGCCGACTACCTCTCCAGCCTGACCACCGGTCTCACCAATGGCGACCTCGATGTCGGCCTGGAGTTCTGGGACACGACGGCCGGCGAGGCGATGAAGGCTTCAGACGCCACCGGCCAGACCGAGCGGCTCGGCAAGCTCGGGCCGAAGGCCAAGGAGGAATGGTGGTTTCCCGAATATATGAAGGAGAAATGCCCCGGCCTGCCCAATTGGGAAGCGCTGAAGGACCCGAAATGCGCCGAGGCGTTCTCGACAGCGGAGACGGCGCCGAAGGGCCGCTATCTCGGCGGCCCGGTAACCTGGGAAGGCTTTGACGACGAGCGCGTCGAGGCGCTGAAGCTGCCCTTCACCGTCATCCATGCCGGCACCGACGCGGCGATGTTCGCCGAGTTGGACTCGGCCTATCAGCGCAAGGCGCCGATCATGCTGTGGATCTATTCGCCGCATTGGGCGCCGGCCAAGTACAAGGGCGAGTGGGTCGAATTCCCGGAGTATACGCCCGAGTGCTACACCGACCCGAAATGGGGCACCAACCCGGATGCCAAATATGATTGCGGCAAACCGCATGGCGAAATCTGGAAATACTCCTGGTCCGGCATGAAGGACAAATGGCCGGTCGCCTACAAGGTGGCCAAGGCGTACACGATCGACACCGATGAGCTCAACAAGATGAGCGGCGAGATCGACCTCGGCGGCAAGACGCCCGAAGATGTCGCCGCCGCCTGGATCGCCGCCCACGAAGCAGACTGGAAAGCCTGGGCGCAGTGATCGCCTGACTGGAAGCCAGACCCGGCCCTAGCGGCCGGGTCTTATCTCCATTTTCCAGAAGGACCATTGGATGACGGAAGCGACTGAACCGCAGGCAACTGGCACGCCGGAGGATGTGCGGCCGATAAAGCTTGCCTGCCGTAATGTCTGGAAACTGTTCGGATCGAACGCGGCCAGCTTCATCCGCGAGCGTGACGGCAAGGCCAGCATGGCCGACATCGCCGCGGCCGGACTGGTCGGCGCGGTGCGCGCCGTCGATCTCGAAATCCGCCAGGGCGAGATTTTCATCATTATGGGGCTGTCCGGCTCCGGCAAGTCGACGCTGGTGCGCTGCATGTCGCGGCTGGTCGAGCCGACCCACGGCAAGGTCGAATTCGAAGGCAACGATCTGCTCAAGATTTCCGATTCGGCGCTGATCGAACTGCGGCGCCATCGCATGGGCATGGTGTTCCAGAATTTCGCGCTGCTGCCGCATCTGAACGTGCTGGAGAACATTGCCTTCCCGCTGAGTATCCAGGGCCAAGACCGGCCGACGCGCGAAGCGAGAGCGCGGGAGGTGATCGATCTCGTGGGCTTACGCGGCCGCGAGCATTTCTATCCGCGCGAACTCTCCGGCGGCCAGCAGCAGCGCGTCGGCATTGCCCGCAGCCTCGCGACCAAGCCGGAGATCTGGTTCCTCGACGAGCCGTTCTCGGCGCTTGACCCATTGATCCGCCGCGAGATGCAGGACGAGCTGATGCGGCTGCAGACCATGCTGCACAAGACCATCGTTTTCATCACCCATGATTTCGACGAGGCGATCAGGCTGGCCGACCGCATCGCCATCATGAAGGACGGCGAGGTCATCCAGATCGGCACACCGGAGCAACTGGTGGTCAATCCGGCGACCGACTATGTCGCCGAATTCACCCGGGATGTCGACCGCGCCAAGGTGATTTCGGCGCGCAGCCTGATGCGTGCCCTGGATGGCTCCGAGCATGGCGGCACGGTTTCGCCCGACGCCAGGATCGCCAGCTTCTCGGCCAGCATCGTCGCTTCGGGAAAACCGTTCGCGGTGGTCAACGGCAGCGGCAAGTCGATCGGCGAGGTGACGCCGCAAGCCGTGATCGGACTGCTGGCCGGCATCGACAAGCAAAGAGCCGGCGCATGACGGTGACTGCAAGCGCCAGCCAAACGAGGCCACCGGTTCAGCGCTGGCTGCTGATCTGGGCGCTGGCGCTGGCCGCCGTGCTGGTGGTATTCCTGCTGCAGGAGAGGCTGCCATGGGCGGTCGACTATCCGGCCGATGCGGTCGTTCCCGTCGCCGACTGGGTCAGTGCGCTGATGCGCTGGATCAAGTCGAACTTGTCCTGGCTGACCCGCTCGATCACCGCGGTGCTCGGCGTTCCCCTCGATTTCGCGCTCGACCTGCTGGCCAAGAATTTCAAGATTGGTCACGGTGCCGATGCCTATGTCCTGCCGCGCCTGTCCTGGATCGGCGTCTGCGTAGCCGCCTTCATCGCCGGGCACGCCGTGGGCGGTAGAAAACTCGGCATGCTGGTCGGCGGCTGCTTCCTCTACACCGCGCTGTTCGGCCAGTGGACCAGCGCCATGCTGACACTGGCACTGATTTCCATCGCGGTGCCGTTCTGCATCGTCACCGGCCTGTTCGCCGGCATCTGGGCGTGGCGCAAGCCATGGGCCGAGCGGCTGATCATCTCCCCTGCCCTCGATTTGATGCAGACCATCCCGACCTTCGCCTATCTCATCCCGATGCTGCTCCTGTTCGGCAACAGCCCGGTCTCGGCGATGATCGCCACCGCCATCTTCGCCACGCCGCCCATGGTGCGGGCAACGATGCTGGGTCTGTCGCGGGTGCCCTCCGAGATCGACGATTTCTCAGAGATGGCCGGCTGCACGGCGCGGCAGAAATTGTGGCGCGTGCAGCTGCCGTCGGCGCGGCCGACACTGATGATCGGCGTCAACCAGGTGATCATGCTGGCGCTGAACATGGTGATCATCGCCTCGATGATCGGCGCCGGCGGCCTCGGCTATGATGTGCTGCTGGCGCTGCGTGCGCTGAAGGTCGGCGAAGCGATGGAAGCCGGGCTCGCCATTGTGGCACTCGCCATCGGGCTCGACCGGTTGAGCCAAGCCATCGCCCACAAACAGGCGAAGGGCCACGTTCAACGGCAGGCGAACCAGAGCTTTTGGCGGCGCTATCCCAATCTGTCGCTGGCCATCGCCATCCTGGTCGTGACGACGCTGCTCGGCCTGTTCGTACCGGCATTCGCAGCGGTGCCGAAGGCGATCACCTTCACCACCGCGCCACTGTGGAAGGCGGCGGTCAACTGGGTGACGATCAACTTCTTCGACGTGATCGAAGCGTTTCGCGTGGCGCTCATCCTCAATGTACTGAACCCGCTGCGCGCCTTCTGCGAAGGCTTTCCGTGGCTCGGCGCAGTGGCCCTGCTCGGCCTCGCCGGCTACCAGCTCTCAGGCCTGCGTCTCGCCGCCCTCGTCGCCGCGCTGACCGCCTTCTGCGCCGTCACCGGCCTTTGGGAAAAGACCATGGCGACGGTTTATCTCTGCGGCATCTCGGCCTTCATCGCTTGCCTGATCGGCATCCCGATTGGCCTGATGGCCGCGCGCAGCGACCGCTTCGAAAAGATCGTCACGCCCATCATCGACACGCTGCAGGTGCTGCCGTCCTTCTGCTTCATCATTCCTGTGGTGATGCTGTTCCGGGTCGGCGACGTCACCGCCATGATCGCCACGGTCGCCTTCGCCGTGGTGCCGGCGATCCGCTACACCAATCACGGCATCCGGCAAGTGCCACCGGCGCTGATCGAGGCGGCGAAGGTTTCCGGTTGCACGCCGCGCCAGACCTTCTTTCGGGTACAATTGCCACTGGCGCTTCCCGAAATCATGCTGGGCGTCAACCAGACGATCCTGATGGCGCTGGCGATGATCATCATCTGCGCCATGGTCGGCACACGCGACCTCGGCCAGGAAGTCTTCATCGCGCTGTCCAAGGCCGATTCCGGACGCGGCATTGTCGCGGGTCTCGCCATCGCTTTCATCGGCATCGTCGCAGACCGGCTGTTCAATGCCTGGACGGCGAAGGCGCGGGCAAGACTAGGATAATTGTTGAATGTCCAATCCCGGCGAACCGCCTTTTGCCGTACTCGTCTTCGACATGGCCAAGACCGGCGAGCCGGACGGGGAGCACGTAGTTTCGGGGTTTGAGACGCTGGAGGCGGCGACGTCCTACGCCATTGCGCGGGTTCGCGCCTCGGTGGAGGAGTTGCGCAAGCCCGGCATCGCCACTGCTGAGCTTCGCCAGCTCTGGCACCTCTATGGCGAAGACTGTTCGGTGCTGAACGCCGGAGTGCGCGGCAGCGATCTACTCGACGATTTCATTGCGACGCCGTCGATGCCGGCCGAATGCAACTGGCAAGTTCTCGCGCCAAGGCTGCGCCGCTTCCGCGCCTCGCTGCTGATCTCCAACGGCAACAACGAATCCGTCTGGGCGGGCGGCTTCTTTCGCTCGACCTACAGGCTGACGCGAGACGGCCTCTTCGAGCGCTTTGGCGACGACGCCATTGCCGCCTTCAAAGCCAAGGGGATCGAGCCGGCGGAGCCGACGAAGCTCATGGTCGCCAATTACTTCGAGCTTCCCGACCCGCCCTACCCGCCGCCAGGCGTGACGCTGCGATCCTGGAAGGTCGAGGTCGGTTTTGTCTGCCATGACGTGAAGTTCGGCGGCGACGCCGCCGGAATCTTCGCCTGGCCGCAAGAGCCCACCGACTGGGCGCTCAGAACCATGCAGTTCCTGCTGATGGCCGACATGATGGCCATGCGCGGCGATGGCCCCGACTGGGCCAACGACTGCGAGATACTAACCGCCAAGGTGACCGAGACGGAGGCGCCTCCCGACTATCCGCTGGATTGAAAGGATGATCGTCACCTGCACCGCGGTCGGCACACGCGATCTCGACCCGGAAGTGTCCATCGCACTGTCCAAAGTCGCGGCATTGTCGCGGGCTGGCAACAACCTGCCATCGACATCATCGCGGTCGGTCGTCGACCCCTGAGCCGCGAAAGCTCAAGCACGGCTCGGATAGAACGGTTTCGCCTCTTCTGGAGTTCGCCTCTTCTGGAAATGCCAGGCCGCGCTCCAGCTCTTGACTTTGACGCATTTTCGCGCGGAAAGCTGCTTCATCCTCGACCAGCCTGAGCTTGCTGCCGAATGCCCGATCAGCGCGAACCGCCTTTTACTGTCGTCGTCTTCGACATGGCCAAGACCGGCGAGCATGTGGTTTCGGGGTTTGAGACGTTGGACGCGGCTACGTCCTACGCGATTGCTCGGGTTCGCGCCTCGGTGGAAGAGCTGCGCAAGCCTGGCATCGCAGCAGCCGAGCTCCGGCGGCACTGGCATATCCGTGGTGAGGATTGCACGGTGCTGAACGCCAATGTGCGCGGCAGCGATCTGCTTGACGATTTCATCTCGACGCCGGGGACACCGGCCGAATGCGACTGGCCGGCGCTGGCGCCACGACTGCGCCGTTTCTACGCCGCTGTGAACGTCTTCAACAACGACGGCAAATCTATCCGGGTCAGCGGCTTTTTCCGCGCGACCTACCGGTTATGGCACGCTGGCCTGCTCGCAAGATTTGGCGACGACGCCATCGCCTCCTTCAAAGCCAAAGGCATCACGCCGGCAGTGCCGACGAGAGTCTCGGTCGACCATCACTTCGAGCAGCCCGATCCGCCGCGCCCGCCGCCCAGCGATATCAGGCCGTTGCTATCCTGGAAGGTCGAGATCGATTTCGGCTGCACCGATGTGAGGTTCGGCGCCAAAACCGACGGCGTCTTCGCCTGGCCCGAGGAGCCGACCGGCCGGGCACTCAACGACATGACACATCTGCTGATGGCTGACAGACTGTCCATGTACGGCACCGGCCCGGAGGGTGCCTATTATAGCGAATTGGTGTGGGTCAAGGTGACGGAGACCGATGCGGCTCCCGACTACCCTCTGAATTGAAACTGGGCCGGTGCCGGCGCATTGTTTTGCATCACGCCGACCTATTCCGCCGCCACGCCCTTCACCTGGAGATAGCTTTCCATCGAGTCGTCCAGCGCCTGCAGCCAGGGCGTATGGTGCAATGGCGCCATGGTGCCGGTCATCAGCGAGCGGTAGGCGTGGTCGCGAAAGCTCATAATGTCTTCCGCCTTGTGGTGCTCCCACTCCATGAAGGTCTGGTTGACCGCCTCGACGTCGAAGCCGGGATAGTCGGTCTGGTCCATCAATTCCTTGGTGTAGTCGCCCTGGAACCAGATCATCTGCTCGGCGTCTTCCAGCGTCTCTTCGCGTGCCCGCCACTTGGCGCCGTGCTCGGCCATCGCCTGTACCGACGGCAGCTTGATACGGCCCATGATGACGTCGCGGGCGAACCAGGCCTGGGCGTCGAACATGTTGAAAGTGTAGAACTGGTCCTGCATGCCGATATAGGACAGTTTCGGGTTCTTCTCCCACACGACGCCCTCATAGAGCCCGTCCGGCCACATGCGATTGGCGGTCTTCAGTTTCAGCTCTTCCGTGAGGAACGGGAAGGAATGCAGGTAGCCGGTGCACAGGATGATGGCGTCGACGTCCTTGGTGGTGCCATCCTTGAAGTGCGCCGTCTTGCCGACGACCTTCTGCAGCAGCGGTACTTCCTTCCAGTTCTCCGGCCATTTGAACCCCATCGGTTTGGAGCGGTAGCTGGAAGTGATCGATCTGGCGCCGTATTTGTAGCACTGCGAGCCGATGTCCTCGGCAGAATAGGAGCGGCCGATGATCAGTATGTCCTTGCCCTTGAACTCCATAGCATCGCGGAAATCATGGCTGTGCAGGATACGGCCGTTGAACGTCGAAAAGCCTTCGAAATAAGGAACATTGGGAACCGAGAAATGCCCTGAGGCAACGACGACATTGTCGAACTCCTCGGAGTAGGTGACGTCGTTCGTGCGGTCATGCGCGGTGACGGTGAATTTTCTCGTCTCGTCCGAGAAGGTCACCATGCGCACCGGACTGTTGAAGCGCACCCATTTGCGCAGGCCTGATTTCTCGACCCGGCCCTTGATGTAATCCCACAGCACCGCGCGTGGCGGGTAGGAGCCGATGGGACGGCCGAAGTGCTCCTCGAATGTGTAGTCGGCGAATTCCAGGCACTCCTTCGGTCCGTTCGACCAGAGGTAGCGGTACATCGAGCCGTGGACGGGGTCGCCATGCTCGTCGAGGCCGGTGCGCCAGGTGTAGTTCCACAGGCCGCCCCAGTCCGACTGCTTTTCGAAGCAGACGATTTCGGGGATCTCGGCGCCCTTGTCGGCAGCCGACTTGAAGGCCCTGAGCTGGGCCAGACCGGATGGCCCCGCTCCAATGACGGCAACGCGCGTTTTCATGGCAGGCCTCCCGGGATGATTTCGACTTTGACGCAGTTCCTATGGGAAAACCGCTTCACGCTTTTCTTAGGATTGCTCTTACGAAACAAATTTCACTCACAGTGACAGTAATTGCCTCTTCGATGCTGTCAACTGGGCTTATGGCGAAACCGCATTTCGCCCCACCAGATTTCCAGCAGAAACTGATGACAGCGCAAATCCTGAGCGGACACCATTCGACTTAAGGGCTTGCTGTCGCGGTTGCGTTTCTGTATCGGCACCGAATATGTTCACCTGGAGTGAAATAAATCACAGGGATTCGGGGGCGAGATGGCGAAGACAAGTTCCGACTCCAAGGCTGGTCCCGCTTCGGCAAAAGCAAAGCCGCTGCCGAAGACCTCCGCTGATGGGAAGGCCATCCGCGCGCCGCTGACGCAGAATCCGCACGCCATTCGCGACAAGCGCGAAAAAGTGCTGGAGGTGGCGATCGGGCGCGAGGTGCGCGCCTTCCGCAAGAAGCTCGGCATCACCGTCGCCGATCTCGCCGTCGCCACCGATATTTCGCTGGGCATGCTGTCGAAGATCGAGAACGGCATCACCTCGCCGTCGCTGACCACACTGCAGGCGCTGTCGAGGGCGCTCGGCGTTCCCGTCACCGCCTTCTTCCGCCGATTCGAGGAAGAGCGCAGCGCCGTCTTCGTCAAGGCCGGCGAAGGGCTAGATGTCGAACGCCGCGGCACCCGCGCCGGCCATCAATACAATCTGCTCGGCCATATCGGCTCCAACACCAGCGGCGTCGTCGTCGAGCCCTATCTGATTACGCTGACCGAGGATTCGGATGTGTTCCCGACCTTCCAGCATGAGGGCATGGAATTCCTCTATATGCTGGAGGGCGAGGTGGTGTACCGGCACGGCAGCAACCTCTATCCGATGAAGCCGGGCGACAGCCTGTTCTTCGACGCCGACGCGCCGCACGGGCCGGAGCAACTGACGAAACTTCCGATGCGGTATCTGTCGATTATTTGCTATCCGCAGAGCGCGGGGTAGTCGGACCGCCGCAGCCCGCTCACCCGGATTGCCCCGAGGGGAGAGGAGTCTGGCGTCAGCGCTGGCGATCTCTTCTCCGCTCGGGGAGAAGGTGGCCGCGCAGCGGCCGGATGAGGGGGCCTTTAGTCCGGCCCGAACCCCGGTGACGTCGCACTGCCATCATCCAGCTTCGACAGCCATTCCACCAATGTCGGCCGATACCGCGTCAGGCCCTTGTAGGTGGCCAGCTCTTCCGGCAAATCCCGGATCACCCGGTGCAGTCGCCTTGCCCATTTCGGCTGTGTCACCAGTTCGTCCATCTTGATCAGATAGCAGCGGATCGGGAAGACGATGCCGTTCGAGCGCGGCAGGCGCCAGAAGCTTTGCAGTTCGACGCGCAGATGCACCTTGTCGCCGACATTTTCGGGCGTCACCGTCGCGCGGTCCGGGCCCCATTTGTGGTAATTCTCCGGACTGGTGTCGAGGCGCGGGTTGATGGTCATCGTCCAGTTGAGACGCCGCGCCGGCTTGCCCTGCTGGATGTTGGTGAGGAACTTCAGCGCCCTGACGAAAATCCCCTTCTCATGCGCCAGCGGCACCGGCGCGTGCCATTCGAAGAAATTCATGCCGATGTCGAAATCGAGCGACCAGTCGGCCTGAGTGGTGACCATGCCGGCGTCCATCCAAAGATTGCCGTCGCGCTGATCGAGAATGCAGAAATCACCCTGGCTCTGGCGGGTGATGTACTCCATCGGCCCGTAAGGCAGTGTCGAGGTGTCGCCGAAGGTGAAGGTGTCGTCGATGCCGAGCGGCCGGTTGATCCAGCGCCAGCGGTCGCCGTCGCGGGTCAGGGTGAAATGCTCGGGATAGCCAAGTGCCTGTTGCTCCATCAAAAGTTCGAGCAGGTCCCAGCCGGCCAGCGTCATATGCGGCAGCGACTGGCAGCGCAGCGGATCGTCGGCCAGCACCAGTGCACGGTCCTGCATCTCGGCGACATAGTGCTCGTCGACGTCGATCAGGTTTTCCAGAACGCTGCCCTTGGGGCCAACCACATGCGGCTCGATGTTGACCGCATACATGTAGGCGTCTTCGTGGAACGGGAACGGAAACCGCCTGATGTGTTCCGGGCTGTTCCTGAAGGTGAAATCGTCGCGAAACGTTTCCTTGCGAAAGGTGATGCCCAAGCTGGCCTCCTATCTTTCCAGGACCAGCGACTTGCCTTCGAAGCGCGACACGCACGGCATGATCTTGCAGCCGGAACGATGGTCTTCCTCGCTGAGCCAGTGGTCGTTGTGGATGAACTTGCCGTCATACGAGACGACGTTGGTCTCGCACTGGCCGCAGACACCGCCGCGGCAGAGATAGGGCGGATCGACGCCGGCGGCCTCGATCGCTTCGAGCAGGCTCTGCTGCTCGCCGACGCGGATGGTCTTGCCGCTAACGGCAAGTGTGACGTCGAACGGCAGGCCGGGCTGGGGTGCCGCGAAATGCTCGTAGTGCACGGTCTCCGCCGGCCAGCCGAGAGCCGCAGCGCGCTCGCGCACCCAGTTGATCATGCCGGCCGGGCCGCAGACATAGAGATGGGTGCCGAGCGGCTGCGAGGACAAGAGACGGTCGAGTTCGATGCGCTCGTCGCGGTCGTCGTGATAGAGCCGGACGCGACGGCCATAGCGCTCCTGCAGCACATCGGCATAGGTGCCGAGCGAGGCGGTGCGGCAGGTGTAGTGCAGCTCGAAATTGCCGCCGGACCCGGCGAGCTGCGCGGTCTGCGCCATGAACGGCGTGATCCCGATGCCGCCGGCAAGCATCAGATGCTTCTTTGCCCTGAGGTCGAGCGAGAACAGATTGACGGGGTAGCTGACCACCATCTCCAGGCCAGGCTTGACGCTCCGGTGCATGAACAACGAGCCGCCGCGGCCGACATCGTCGCGGCGCACCGAGATGGTGTATTCGCGGGTGTCGAGCGGCGATCCCATCAGCGAATAGGGATTGAGCCTTGTGCGGTCGCCATCGCGCATCTCGACCACGACATGGGCGCCGCCGGAAAAGGTCGGCAAAAGCTCACCGTCACGGCGGCGGAAATGGAAGCGCGTCACCAGTTCGTTGACCGGGACGACGTCGCTGACGACGACATCGAGCTTGGTGGTGCCGGTGCTCATGGGAAGACCTCCTCTATGGGAGGGATCTCCGAGCGATCCTCGGCATTTATGCAGACGCCCTGGAATGCTGCCAGCCGTCGCGAATAATGATCGCGCACCAGAAGCAGCAGGCCGCAATGCGCGCAGGTGGCCGGCTGCGTCGTCACATTTTCGGTGATGCCTTTGCAATGCACGCACTGCATGCGCCGCGCCAATGAGCCGCGATGCTCGGTCTGCATGGAGGTATGATCGATGCCGGCTTCGAGCGCCACCTGCATGGCCTGGCCGATCAGCCCTTCGGTGCCGGCGAGATAGAGGCGCAGGCCCATATGCGCGTTGGCAAGCGTCTGCTTCAGCCGGGGCAGCAGGCTGGCGAAGGTTGGCGCGACATGAAATTGCGCGGACTTCAGTGCCTCAAGAGCGGCAACGTGCTTGCCGTCGGCCCCGGGAATGAAGACGATTTCGGCGCCGTCGAAGAAGCCGGGGGGCGCCGTCCTTGCCATATCGACGATCGCCAGCGCGCCTTCCGCATCCGCCACGAAAAGATGATGCTTGCCGGGCTGCGGGGACAGGGTTCCGTAAATGGGCCGGCTGATGATCGTTTTGGCTGCCATTCTCTACTTCGTACCTCGAAACCCCTCGCTGTCGATTGTGCCTCAGCCTTTCGCCGTGCGCTTGGTCTTTTTGGGATCGTCGAAGGGCAGAGGCTGCGCCGTCGCCCTGATCGAACCGCTCTTGTTGCGGATCTCGAGCTTGGTGTCCTTGACCGCGCAGTCGACGTCGAGGCGGGCGATGCCCATCGATTTCTCGACCAGCGGCGAATACATGGCGCAGGTGACCACGCCCACCTTTTTGCCGTCGCGATAGACCGGCGCGCCCTCATCCGCGGGTTGCTTGCCGTCGAGCAGCACGCCGTAGATCTTGAAGCGCTCCTTGCCCTTGAGGCGGTAATGCTCTTCGGCGCCGCGAAAGCCGGTCTTGCCGGGGCTGACGGTGAAGTCGAGGCCGAGCTCCCACAGCGTGTCGCCGGGGCCTTCGTTCTCGAACGGATATTTCTGCGAGTTGTCATAGGGATAAAACAGCAAATAACTTTCGACGCGCAGCATATCGAGCGTGGTGAAGCGGCACGGAATGATGCCGGCGCTCTTGCCCTCGTCGAGGATCCTGTCCCAGATCGTGCCGGCGTCCTGGCCGCGGCAGAATATCTCGTAGCCGCGCTCGCCGGTATAGCCGGTGCGCGAGATCATGACGGGAAAGCCGAACAGCTGCGTCTGCATATGATGGAAATAGTTGAGGTCGCGAATGCCCGGCACATGCTTTGAGAGATAGTCGACCGCGGTCGGTCCCTGCAGCGACAGGTCGTGCAGATTGTCGTCGAAGCGCAGCGATACGTCGCGGCCGACGGAAGCGCGCTGCAATTCCTCATGGCCGGTGCCGGAGCCGTGCACCACCATCCAGGCGTTCGGCCCGGTGCGGTAGAGGATGCAGTCGTCGGTGAATTTTCCGGCCTCGTTCAGCATGCAGGCATAGGCCGACTTGCCGGGATAGATCTTCTCCACGTCGCGCGTCGTTGCCAGGTCTATGAGGTGTGAGGCGTGCGGCCCGGTGATGTGAACCTTCTTCAGGCCCGACACATCCATCAGCCCGGCCCTGGTGCGGATGGCGGTGTATTCCTCGTCGGCGTCCTTGTCGTAGGTCCAGGCGGTGCCCATGCCGCTCCAGTCTTCGAGCTTCGAGCCTAACGCGCGATGGCGATCCGCCAGGGTCGAAAATCTCCAGGATGCCGTCATCCGCAAATCCTCCGTTCGAAAATTCTATTGTGTTCCCGGCTCCCTGCGCGGAGGCGGGAGCATTTGGTCGAATATTGATCGCAAACGTCCTGATGCCGCAATACCCGCAAGCAAATAATTTCATTGTCAGGCAAAATTCGCGGCTGGGGACAAACGGTTAACCCAACGTAAAATCGGCTTGACAATTGCTGGATTCGGCCCGAATTTATGAAAAAAATTTCACTCTGTTGAAAGAGGGCAGCAGGCGGCCAATTCGGGGTCGGGCGCTGGAAAAAGGGGAAAACCGATGTCAGACCTGCAGCAGCGCATCGAAGCGCTGTACCGTTCCGACCTGCGCGGATCCGCGCTCCTGATCATCTGCCTTTGGGCGACGATCCTCTTCGTGCTCGTCATGACATGGCCCTACATCCCGGACACCGGGATCAAGATCGTCGTCGCGATCGCGGCGGCCGCCGTGCTGATCTTCAACACGGCCGCCATCCTGGCGATGGTCAATCACTACAAGGAAGACAAGGACTTCATCTACGGTCTCGACATCAAGAACGCCGACGCGGCCCGCAGCCGCAAGTCCTGAAAACAGAACGTCCTGAGGGGTAGAAGTCATGTCGCGCTACACGCCGCCGGAACAAGGCAAGGCCGGGCAGATTTTCGATATCGTGGTCGTCGTGGTCGCCATTTTCGTGGCGCTGTGGCTGCCATTGAAACTCGGCCTGGCGGGTGCGGCGAAATCCATCGACGCGCTCGATGCCAAAACCTGGGAAGCGTTGGGACAGAACCCGACCATGGCCTCGATCTGGGAAAAGCTCGGCTATACGCCGGAGACCGCGCACGACATCATCCAGAACCGCTTCCACTACATCATCGACTGGCCGACGCTGATCATCATGGCGGCGGTGCTGATCGGCTATTTCGTCTTCCTGTTCCGCGCCTCCGACCGCGAATATCGCGACGTCATCAACGAAAAGTTCGACGACAAGTAACGCCAGAGATTTTGGGGAAGCACGCTCATGTGGGTCGCACTCTCTTACGCATCGTGGGGCATCTCGGTCGTGCTTGCGCTGTGGATGCTCTACGACTGGTTCAAGATCGACACGACCTATTCCGAGGAGGTGCTGACTTCCTCGCGCGAAGGCGAGCTTGAAGCCGCTTCCGAAAAACACCGGATCTGAGTGGGGATTGAACAATGACGATCACGCTTGAACCGGCAATACACGGCGACAGGGTTTCACTGCTACGCGTGCTCGGCCCGGCCCATGTCTGGGCGCTTGGCGTCGGCATCGTGCTGGTCGGCGAATTCACCGGCTGGAATTTCTCGGCCGACAAGGGCGGCGCACTGGCGGCGCTGATCGTCTGCTGGGTGGTCGGGCTCTTGTACACTTCGGTCGCCATGATCGACTCCGAGGTGACATCGACGGTTGCCGCCGCCGGCGGCCAATACGCGCAGGCCAAGCACATTGTCGGGCCGCTGATGGCCTTCAACGTCGCGCTGTTCCTGGTCTTTGCCTACACCATGCTGGAGGTTTCGGACGCCATCCTGCTCGGCGACACCATCGTCGCCAAGGCCGGCGTCGAAGGGCTCACCCACAACTCCTTCATTGCCGCCACCATCGTCGTGCTGGCATGGCTGAACTATCGCGGCGTGCTGATGACGCTCAACGTCAACTTCGTCATCACGGCGATAGCCTATGTCTCGATCGTTATCCTGTTCTTCTCGGTCAGCCCCTGGACGCAGGGTGCTGTGCTGAAGCTCAACGAACTGGTCACCCCCGGCAATGCGCTGCCCTATGGCTGGATCGGCGTCATCGCGGCCTTCCAGTTCGGCATCTGGTACTATCTCGGCATCGAAGGCACCACGCAGGCCGCCGAGGAAGTGCGCTCGCCGGCGCGTTCGCTGCCTTACGGCACCATGGCCGGCATGATCACGCTTTTGATCGCCGCCGCCATGACCTGGTATATCTGCGCCTCGCTGATGCCCTGGGAGTACCTCGGTATCACCTATTATCCCTTGTGGGACGCCGGCAAGCTGACCGGCAGCCCGCTGCTGGAAAACCTGTTGTTCGTCGCCACGCTGCTCGCGGCACTGGCGTCGGCCAATGGCTGTATCAACGATGCGGCCCGCGCGTGGTTCTCGCTTGGACGCGACCGCTATCTGCCGACATGGTTCTCGGCCGTGCACCCGAAATACCGCACGCCCTATCGCTCGATCCTGTTCCTGTTGCCGATCGCGCTCGCCTTCGCCTTCATCGCCGACCTCAACCAGGCGATCACCTTCTCAATCCTGTCGGGCGTGCTGCAATACACCTTCATGAGCATAAACATCATGATGTTCCGCAAAAAGTGGCCGCTGGGCACGATCCGCCGCGGCTATACGCACCCGTTCCACCCGATCCCGGCGATCGTGCTGTTTTGCCTCTGCGTGGTGACCTTCTTTGCGATCTTCCTCGGCTACGGCACGCAGCTGATCGCCATGGTCGCCTTCTACTTCCTGATCTCGCTGTGGTTCCACTTCTACCGTTACCGCTATGTGCGCCGCGGCGACCAGTTCACCATGCCGTGGCCGAAGCCGCAGGGCTATTGACAGGAGAGGGCCTGCCGGTCTGGGCGGGCATGGCGTGACGAGGTGTCTGACGTGACGACAGCATTGCTGGCCGGGGCGGTCGCCGTGGCTCTCGTCCTGCACCTCGCCTGGCATACGCGCGCCAGCCGCAAAAAGGCCAAGGCTGATCTTGCAGCCGAGGCAGCCAGCATCCGGACCGTCATCACAGATGCCGTTGATGTCTCCGATGGCACAGCCGGCGTTGTCACCTGGGCCGGCACATGGAACGGACAGCGCGTGCAGCTGCGCACCATCGTCGACACGCTGGCAACGCGAAAGCTGCCGGCGCGATGGTTGAGTGTCACGATCACAGAGCCGGTTGCGGTGCCGGCGACCTTCGACATGATGATGCGGCCGGGCTCGCCGACGACCTTCTCCAATTTCGATCATCTTCAGCATACGCTGCCGAAGGCTCCGGGATTTCCGGCTGAAGCCGTGCTGCGAACCGACCTCAGGGCGGCGCGCTTTCCGCAGAACCTGATCGCCAGCCATCTCGACATCTTTGCCGAAGGCCGCGCCAAGGAACTCTTGATCACCCCGAACGGCGTGCGCATCGTCTGGCTGCTGGCCGAGGCCGAGCGGGCGCGCTACGGCGTGTTCCGGCAGGCCGCATTCGGCGGCGCAAGGCTGGATCCAACGCTGGTCGAGAGACTGCTGACCTCGGCCTCAGTGCTGCGCGATGCCATCAACCGACAGGAAAGGCAGGTCGCATGAGCGCACCCGCACCGACAAACCCGTATCTGGTGCTCGGCGCCGCAATCGTCTTACCGGCCAGCGGCCACGTCATTCTGGGCGTGCCCGTGCGCGGCCTGCAGTTCCTGTTCTTCATGGTGATCCTCGCCTGGGTGACGGCCAAGATCGCGCCGGCCGACGCCAGCTTCGTCGGCCGCCACGCCGGCGGCTTCCTGATCTATGCGCTGTCGATCCTCGATGCCTACAGAATAGCCCGCATCCGCACCGCCACATGGATTCACAGCGCCCGCGACGGCGGCGATAGTTCACAAGGCCGCATCGAGCCGGATACGTAACTACAGGAATATTTTTTTCATACGATTGAATTCGCACGACGCATTCGATACATCATCGTCTAGTGGTAACGCCGGGAGGCTGACATGTGTGGAATCGTCGGACTTTTTCTGAAAGACAAGTCGCTTGAGCCGCAGCTCGGCTCGATGCTGTCGCAGATGCTGATATCGCTCAGCGATCGCGGCCCCGACAGCGCCGGCATCGCCATCTATGGCGCGCCTTCCAGGAATGAAGCCAAGATCACCATCCAGTCGGCGAAGCCCGAGCGCGATTTCCGCGGCCTCGACGCCGAACTCGCCAAGGCCATTGGCGCGCCGGTGAGCATAGCGGTGAAGTCGACGCATGCGGTGCTCCGGACCGCGCCCGACAAGGTCGATGCCGCGCGCGAAGCGCTGCAGTCAATCCGCCCCGACGTGCGCATCATGGGCGCCGGCGAAGCGGTGGAAATATACAAGGAAGTCGGTCTGCCGGAAGCGGTCGTCGACCGTTTCGACGTCCGCTCGATGACCGGCACGCATGGCATCGGCCATACCCGCATGGCGACGGAATCGGCCGTCACCACGATGGGCGCGCATCCGTTCTCGACCGGCGCCGACCAGTGCCTGGTACACAATGGCTCGCTGTCCAACCACAATAATGTGCGACGTGAGCTGGTGCGGGAGGGCATGAAATTCGAGACCGAGAACGACACCGAGGTCGCCGCCGCCTATCTCTCGTCGCAGATGGCGCATGGCAAGAACCTCGGCGAGGCGCTGGAAGGTACGCTGTCCGACCTCGACGGCTTCTTCACCTTCGTCGTCGGCACCAAGAACGGTTTCGGCGTGGTGCGCGATCCGATCGCCTGCAAGCCCGCCGTCATGGCCGAGACCGACCAGTATGTCGCCTTCGGCTCGGAATATCGCGCGCTGACCAAACTGCCCGGCATAGACAATGCGAGGGTCTGGGAACCGGAACCCGCAACCGTCTATTTCTGGGAGCATTGAGCCCATGCCGGCAACCAAACTTTCGAAGGCGGCGCAAGACCAGGCGTCCCGGGTCTTCGATCTCGATGTGTCGTCGCTGCGAGAGCTCAACCAGGCGCTTCACAATCTGACGCCCGGCTCCAACGAAACGGCGTGGGAAGTGCTGCACCCGAAGGGCAGCCATTCGGTTGCCGTCGGCGTCGACCAGCCGGTCAGCATCGATGTGCGCGGCAGCGTCGGCTACTACTGCGCCGGGATGAATGACGGCGCTGCCATCACCGTGCACGGCTCGGCCGGACCTGGCGTCGGCGAAAACATGATGTCGGGCTCGATCGTCATCAAGGGCGACGCCAGCCAGTATGCCGGCGCCACCGGCAAGGGCGGGCTGCTCGTCATCGAGGGCAACGCATCCTCGCGCTGCGGCATCTCGATGAAGGGCATCGACATCGTCGTGCACGGCAATATCGGCCACATGTCGGCCTTCATGGCGCAGTCCGGCAATCTGGTGGTGCTGGGCGATGCCGGCGACGCACTTGGCGATTCCATCTACGAAGCGCGGCTGTTCGTGCGCGGCAAGGTCGAAAGCCTGGGCGCCGACTGCATCGCCAAGGAGATGCGGCCCGAGCATATCGAACTGCTGCAGGGACTGCTCGACCGCGCCGGCGTCACCGGCGTCAAGCCGTCGGAATTCAAGCGCTACGGCTCGGCGCGCACGCTCTACAATTTCAATATCGACAACGCCGACGCGTATTGAGGCAGCATGACCTACAAGAACCCGCCGACGACGCCGCGCAAATCCGCGACCTTCGACGACTACACGCTTTCCGAAATCCGCCGCGCGGCGGCGACCGGCATCTATGACATCAGGGGCGCCGGGGCCAAGCGCAAGCTGCCGCATTTCGACGACCTTTTGTTCCTCGGCGCCTCGATCTCGCGCTATCCGCTGGAAGGCTATCGCGAGCGGTGCGACACGTCGGTCGTGCTGGGCTCGCGCTATGCCAAGAAGCCGATCGAGCTGAAAATCCCGATCACCGTTGCCGGCATGAGCTTCGGGTCGCTGTCCGGCCCGGCCAAGGAAGCGCTCGGCCGTGGCGCGACCCTGTCCGGGACGTCGACCACCACCGGCGACGGCGGCATGACCGAGGAAGAGCGCGGGCATTCCAAGCAACTGGTCTACCAGTACCTGCCGTCACGCTACGGCATGAACCCCAGGGATTTGCGCCGCGCCGACGCCATCGAAGTGGTCGTCGGCCAAGGCGCCAAGCCCGGCGGTGGCGGCATGCTGTTGGGACAAAAGATTTCCGACCGCGTCGCCGAAATGCGCACGCTGCCGAAGGGCATCGACCAGCGCTCGGCCTCACGCCATCCCGACTGGACCGGGCCGGACGATCTCGAGATCAAGATCCTCGAGCTGCGCGAGATCACCGACTGGGAAAAGCCGATCTACGTCAAGGTCGGCGGCGCCCGCCCCTATTACGACACAGCACTTGCGGTGAAGGCCGGCGCCGATGTCGTCGTCGTCGACGGCATGCAGGGCGGCACGGCGGCCACCCAGGAAGTATTCATCGAAAATGTCGGTCAGCCGACGCTTGCCTGCATCAGGCCGGCGGTGCAGGCGCTGCAGGATCTCGGCATGCACCGCAAGGTGCAGCTGATCGTGTCGGGCGGCATCCGCAATGGCGCCGACGTCGCCAAGGCGCTGGCGCTCGGCGTCGACGCGGTGTCGATCGGCACGGCAGCGCTCGTCGCGCTCGGCGACAACGACCCGCGCTGGGAGGCCGAATACAATGCGCTCGGCACCACCGCCGGCGCCTATGACGACTGGCACGAGGGTCGCGACCCCGCGGGCATCACCACGCAGGACCCCGAACTGATGAAGCGGGTCGATCCGATCGCCGCCGGACGGCGGCTGGCGAACTACCTCAAGGTGATAACGCTGGAGGCGCAGACCATTGCGCGTGCCTGCGGCAAGAACAGCCTGCACAATCTCGAGCCCGAGGATCTCGTAGCCCTCACCATCGAAGCCGCCGCCATGGCTGGCGTGCCGCTGGCCGGCACCAACTGGATACCGGGGAAAAACGGCTTCTAAAAAACACATCAAAATAAGCGAGGAACTATAATGGGGAACGATCTCGCCGCATTCGCCAAAGAGAACGGCGTCAAATATTTCATGATTTCCTACACCGACCTGTTCGGCGGCCAGCGCGCCAAGCTGGTGCCGGCGCAGGCGATCGCCGACATGCAGAAGGACGGCGCCGGCTTCGCCGGTTTCGCCACCTGGCTCGACCTCACGCCGGCGCATCCTGATATGCTGGCGGTGCCGGATCCGGATTCGGTGATCCAGCTGCCGTGGAAGCCCGATGTCGCCTGGGTCGCCGCCAACTGCATCATGGACGACAAGGAAGTCGAGCAGGCGCCGCGCAACACGCTGCGCCGGCTGATCGCGGAAGCCGCCACTGACGGCATGCATGTCAAGACTGGCGTCGAGGCAGAGTTCTTCCTGATCTCGCCGGACGGCAGCGTCATCTCCGACAAATACGACACGGCTTCAAAACCCTGCTACGACCAGCAAGCGGTGATGCGCCGCTACGATGTCATCGCCGAGATTTGCGACCACATGTTGGCGCTGGGCTGGAGCCCCTACCAGAACGACCATGAGGACGCCAACGGCCAGTTCGAGATGAACTGGGCTTTCGACGATGTGCTCGCCACCGCCGACAAGCACTCCTTCTTCAAGTTCATGGTCAAGTCGGTGGCGGAAAAGCACGGCCTGCGCGCGACCTTCATGCCTAAGCCCTTCCAGGGCCTGACCGGCAATGGCTGCCACGCCCATATTTCGGTGTGGGACAAGGCCGGCAAGGTCAACGTCTTTGCCGACAATGCGATGGAGCTCGGCCTGTCGGCCAAGGGCAAGAATTTCCTTGGCGGCATCATGAAACATGCCTCGGCGCTGGCCGCCATCACCAACCCGACGGTGAACTCCTACAAACGCATCAACGCGCCGCGCACCATTTCGGGCGCCACCTGGGCTCCGAACACGGTGACCTGGACCGGAAACAACCGCACCCACATGGTGCGCGTGCCCGGCCCCGGCCGCTTCGAGCTGCGGTTGCCGGACGGCGCCGCAAACCCTTATCTGCTGCAGGCCGTCATCATTGCCGCCGGTCTCGACGGCATCCGCTCCAAGGCCGATCCCGGCAAGCGCTACGACATCGACATGTACCAGAACGGCCACACGGTGAAGGGCGCGCCGAAGCTGCCGCTCAACCTGCTCGACGCGCTTCGCGAATACGACAAGGACAAATCGCTCAAGGCGGCGCTGGGTGAGGAATTCTCGTCGGCTTATCTAAAGCTGAAGCACCAGGAATGGAATTCCTATGCTTCGCACTTCACGCAATGGGAGCGCGACCACACGCTGGACATATAATCGTCCTAGCGGTGCGAGCGACCTCGGAATGACCTGATGAAATATTCGATCTTCTCGCTCGCCCGTGCTGCCCTTTCCGGCCACAAGAATTGGCAGCGCACCTGGCGCGATGCGGCGCCCAAGGATCACTACGATGTGGTGATCATCGGCGGCGGCGGCCATGGGCTCGCCACCGCCTGGTTCCTCGCCAGCGAGTTCGGCATCAGAAACGTCGCCGTGCTGGAAAAGGGCTGGATCGGCTCCGGCAATGCCGGCCGCAACACCACCATCATCCGTTCCAATTACGGCCTGCCCGGCAATACCGGCTTCTACGAGCTTTCGATGAAGCTTTGGGAGCGGATGGAGCAGGACCTCAACTATAACGCCATGGTCAGCCAGCGCGGCGTCCTCAACCTCTATCATTCCGATGCGCAGCGCGACGCTTATGCGCGGCGCGGCAACACCATGCGCATCAATGGCATAGATGCCGAACTGCTCGACCAGGCGGCGCTGAAGAAGATGCTGCCGTTCCTGAATTTCGACCATGCGCGCTTTCCCGTGCAGGGCGGCCTCCTGCAGCGCCGCGGCGGCACCGCGCGGCATGACGCGGTGGTCTGGGGCTATGCCCATGCGGCGAGCGAACTCGGCGTCGACATCATCCAGAACTGCGAGGTCACCGGCTTTGTCCGGGACGGCAACGGCAAGGTGACAGGCGTCGAGACCTCGCGCGGCAGAATCGGCGCCGGCAAGGTCGGCATGGCAGTCGCCGGGTCATCGTCGCGTGTCGCAGCGATGGCGGGCATGCGCCTGCCGATCGAAAGCCATGTGCTGCAAGCTTTCGTCTCGGAGGCGATCAAGCCGCTCATCCCCGGCGTCATGACCTTCGGCGCCGGGCATTTCTATGTCAGCCAGTCGGACAAGGGCGGGCTGGTCTTCGGCGGCGACATCGATGGCTACAATTCCTACGCCCAGCGCGGCAATTTGCCTGTCATGGAGGATGTCTGCGAAGGCGGCATGGCGCTGATCCCGATGATCGGCCGCGTGCGGCTTCTGCGCCAGTGGGGCGGTATCATGGACATGTCGATGGATGGCTCGCCGATCATCGACAAGACGCCGGTCGACGGGCTCTACCTCAATGCCGGCTGGTGCTATGGCGGCTTCAAGGCGACGCCGGGATCGGGCTTCGTCTTTGCGCACCTTCTGGCGCGTGATGAATCGCACAAGGAGGCGGCTCGTTTCCGCCTCGACCGCTTCCGGACTGGCGCCATGATCGACGAAAAGGGCCACGGCGCCCAACCGAACCTGCACTGAGGCTGGCGAGATGCGTATTGTCTGTCCCTTCTGCGGCGAACGTGAACTCGGCGAGTTCAGCTATCTCGGCGACGCCAAGCCGCGGCGCCCCGTCGCTGATGCCGGCGAAGATGCCGTCTACGACTATGTCTATCTGCGCGACAACGTCGCCGGCGTGATGGCTGAGAACTGGTATCACAGCGGCGGCTGCCGGGCCTGGCTGAAGGTCACCCGCAACACGCTGACGCACGAGATCTCGGCGGTGGAACCGGCGGGGGCTGGTGCGAGGCAGGTGGAGACATGAGCTATTCTGTCGAGACCACAGCCGTCGCGAAAAGCGCCAGCCCCCTACCTCCCCCTTGTGGGGAGGTCGGACCGCAGGTCCGGGTGGGGGTCGGTGCCGCACCCCCACCCCGCTGCTGCGCAGCGACCCTCCCCACAAGGGGGAGGGTAAGGGGCGGCGCCATCCTTCGCCATGACACCATATGGATCAGAGGCTGGACATCGTGACCTCTCATCGTCTCTCATCCGGCGGTCTCATCGACCGTTCCACCCCCCTCACCTTCCGCTTCGACGGCACGACATTTTCCGGCTTCCAGGGCGACACGCTGGCGTCGGCGCTGGTCGCCAATGGCGTCAAGCTGGTCGGCCGCTCGTTCAAATACCATCGTCCGCGCGGCATTCTGACTGCGGGCTCGGAAGAACCCAACGCGCTGGTCGAACTGCGCACCGGCGCACGGCGCGAGGCCAACACCAAGGCCACGACGGCCGAACTCTATGAAGGCCTCGAAGCGGCCAGCCAGAACCGCTGGCCGTCGCTGCGCCACGATGTGATGTCGGTGAACCAGCTGTTCGCACCGATCTTCGTCGCCGGCTTCTACTACAAAACCTTCATGTGGCCGGCAAAATTCTGGGAAATGGTCTACGAGCCGGCGATCCGACGCGCCGCGGGTCTGGGTCGCGCGGCGGTCACCCCCGATCCGGATCACTACGACAAGGCCTGGGCGCATTGCGATGTGGTGATCGCCGGCTCCGGTCCGGCCGGTCTCGCCGCCGCACTCGCTGCAGGCCGCAGCGGTGCGCGCGTCATCCTGTGCGAAGAAGATTTTGCGCCCGGCGGCCGTCTGTTGTCGGATGGCGGCACGATCGACGGTCTGCCGGCCGCGGAGTGGCTGTCGCGCACACTGGCCGAGCTCAGCTCGATGCCGGATGTCCGCATCATGACCCGCACGACCCTGTTCGGCGTCTATGACGGCGGTACCTATGGCGCGATCGAGCGGGTCAACGATCATCTGCCGGTACCGCCCGAGCATCAGGTGCGCCAGCGGCTGTGGCGCATCGTGGCCAAGCGCTGCGTCGTCGCCGCCGGCGCGATTGAGCGTCCCATCGTCTTTGCCGGCAATGACACGCCCGGCGTGATGATGGCGTCCGCCATCCGCACCTACGTCACACGTTATGCGGCGACGCCGGCAAAGCGGATCGCGCTGTTCACCAACAATGAGGATGGCTGGCGCACGGTCGAGACGGCACTCGGCGCCGGGCTGCAGATCGCGGCGGTGATCGACGCGCGGCCTGACGTCTCGCCTGCCCATCGTTCTCTCGCTTCCAGGAACGGCTTCACCGTGCTGCATGGTTCGGTCAGCGGCGTCGA
Source organism: Mesorhizobium sp. M0016 (assembly GCF_040324035.1). NCBI lineage: Bacteria > Pseudomonadati > Pseudomonadota > Alphaproteobacteria > Hyphomicrobiales > Phyllobacteriaceae > Mesorhizobium > Mesorhizobium sp. M0016. The sequence goes on from NZ_JAMYVM010000008.1 coordinate 89,350, forward strand.
CGGCGGCAAGGACGGCGTAAGAAAAATAGCGGTGTCGCTGACCGGCGGCGCGCGCGCCGAGGTCGAGGCCGACGGGCTTGCCGTTTCCGGCGGCTGGAATCCGGCGGTCGGGCTCACCTCTTACCATCGCGGCCGGCCGAAATGGCGAGACGACATCGCCGCCTTCGTGCCGGACGGCGCGCCGCCCGGTATGGTCGCCGCAGGTGCGGCTAACGGCGACTTCGGGCTAGGCGCCTGCCTGCGCGCAGGTTTCGAGGCCGGCGCCGCAGCGGCGCGGGACGCGGGACGCAATGGCAATCCGGGCTCTGCAGCTGTTGCCGGCGACGAGTCCTTCTCACTGACCCCGCTCTGGCACGTCGCCGGCAAAGGCAAGGCCTTTGTAGACCAGCAGCATGACGTCACCGCGTCCGACATCGAGCTGGCGCAGCGCGAGGGTTTTGAATCGGTCGAGCATCTGAAGCGCTACACCACGCTCGGCATGGCGACCGACCAGGGCAAGACGTCCAATGTCGCCGGCCTCGCCATCATGGCGGCGGTGTCGGGCAAATCCATTCCCGAGACCGGCACGACCATCTATCGGCCGCCGTACGTGCCTGTCGCCATCGGCGCCTTTGCCGGCCATCATCGCGACGAGACTTTCCATGCCACACGGCTGACGCCGTCGCATCACTGGGCGGCCGAACAGGGCGCGATCTTTGTCGACACCGGCCTGTGGAAGCGCGCGCAATGGTATCCGCGCGCGGGCGAGAAGGACTGGCTGGAATCCGTGACCCGCGAAGTCAAGGCGGTGCGCGGCGGCGTCGGCTTCTGCGATGTCTCGACGCTGGGCAAGATCGATGTGCATGGCCCCGATGCCGGCGCCTTCCTCGACCGCGTCTACATCAACACCTTCTCAAACCTTGCCGTGGGAAAAGCCCGCTACGGGCTGATGCTGCGCGAGGACGGCCTCGTCTATGATGACGGCACGACCTCGCGGCTGGCCGATGACCATTATTTCCTCACCACGACCACGGCGAAGGCCGGGCTGGTGATGCAGCATCTCGAATTCTGCCGGCAGGTGCTATTCCCCGAACTCGACGTGCAACTGACCTCGGTCTCCGACCAGTGGGCGCAGTTCTCGATTGCCGGGCCAAGGACGCGAGACCTGTTGAAGGAAATCGTCGACCCTGCCGAGGACCTTTCGAACGAAGGTTTTCCCTTCATGGGCGTGCGCGAAGTCGCTTTGCGCGGCGGCATCAAGGCGCGGCTGTTCCGCATCTCCTTCTCCGGCGAGATGGCGTTCGAGATTTCGGTGCCGGCGCGTTACGGTGAAGCGATGGCACGCAATTTGATGCTGGCGGGAAAACCGTTCGGCGTGACGCCGTATGGCACAGAAGCCCTCGGCGTCATGCGGGTTGAAAAGGGCCATGTCGCCGGACCGGAACTGAGCGGCACGACGACCGCCGCCGATCTCGGCCTCGGCAAGATGATGTCGACCAAGAAGGATTTCATCGGTCGCGTCATGGCCGGCCGCGAGGCGCTGGTGGCGCCGGACCGGCAGGTCGTGGTCGGCATCAAGCCGATCGACAAGGCGCGCCGCCTGCGCTCCGGCGCGCACATCATCCCGAAGGGCCAGACGCCCGGGCCTGATAACGACCAAGGCTACGTCACCTCGGTCTGCTTCTCGCCGACGCTCGACCAGTGGATCGGTCTCGGCCTTGTCGAGCGCGGCCGCGAACGCATCGGCGAGATCGTCCACGCGCATGATCCGCTGCGCGGTGAAGACTATGATGTCGAGCTCTGCAATCCCGTCTTCTACGATCTCGATGGAGGGCGCCAGCGTGGCTGATTTTTCCTGGGATGTTCGTAGCCCGCTCGAGCGGGCACTTGTTGTCGGGCCTTACGGCGCGAACGGCAATGTCGGCGTGTTGCTGACCGAAATCCCCAATTTCGACCTGATCCAGGTGATGGCGCGGCGCGGCAAGGCGGGAGATTTGGCCAACGCCGCGAAGGCAAGCTTCGGTGTTGCGGCTCCTGAGACACCCAAGGCGGTGCAGACTTCGGATGCGACGCTGATCTGGTCGGGACCGGACCAGTTCTTCGTGCTGTTGAAGGGCGGCAAGCATGGGACTGAAGCACTCGCCCAGACGTTCGCGTCTTCCGCTTCGCTATCGGACCAGTCGCATGCGCGAGTGCTGATCAGTATCTCCGGTACCAAGGCGCGGGCGATGCTGGGCAAGCTGTCGTCGATCGATCTGCATCCCGATGCATTTCTGGTTGGGGCGGCTGCCGCGACCTCGATGGATCACACCAGCGTCACGCTCTGGCGCGGGAATGACCGGCCGGATGGGCAGGCGGTGTTCAACGTGCTGATGTTTGCGACATTTGCTGAAAGTCTGTGGCACACGATGCTGGATTCGGCGGCGGAGTATGGTGTTGAGATCGGGCATTCCGAGGATTTGGCGTAGCGCTTGTGCGCTTCTTCCTTCTCCCCTTGTGGGAGAAGGAAGATCGGCGCGTTAGTGCCGAGATGGATGAGGGGTGTTCCAGGGTACGCCAACGTCTCACCGCTGGAACACCCCTCATCCGTCGCCTGCGGCGACACCTTCTCCCACAGAGGGAGAAGGGGGAGCCAGCCTTGCCAAACGCAACTGCGCTGCTATTCTTGCAGCTAAAGTAATTTTACACACAGGCAAACTTGTTTCTCGAACCGCAAGGCTGAGATGAGCCAGTCGCCCTACCCCACAGTGACAGCCGGGCCGCCCCGGCCAAGCCTCATCCTGCGGCCCGGCCAGATCGCGCTGCCGCCGGGCATGGAGCGGTATGCGGCCCCCGGTAACGGCGCGGTGCTGATCGATATCGAGGCCGGCGATACATTTGCCATCCGCAATGTCGAGGGCGGCCAGGCCTGCGAGCTTTTGGCCTGGGACAAGTCAGGCGCCACCGACCCCGCCATCTTCGGCGAACAGTCCAATAGCAATGCCGCCGGGATCAAGGCGCTATTGGCCGAGGGCGACGATAGCCTCGCTTCCGTGCGCCGCGGACTCGAGCGCCGCCAGGTGCAGCTTGACCAGGCCAAGGCGGTGCGCGTCTTCGGCGGCGCCACGCCGGCAGGCACCGAGCAGGCCTTCACCGTCGCGCGCGATGGCGGCTTGCTGATTGCAGCGCCTAGCGGGCCGATGCTAGTCGACGGCCACGACACGGCAACGCCGCTCACCGTCATCGTCCGCCGTGCCACGGTGCGCCTGAAATCGAAATCGCAGCTCGCCGATCCGCTCGCCGATCCGGTGCTCGATCTGCGCGTCCATTCGGCGACAGCCGAATCCTATTTCGTCAAGTCGGGCGACTACCTGCAGATCATCGATGTCGACGGCCGCCAGTGCACCGATTTCCAGTGCTTCTCGGCGCGCAAGCTGGACAAGGGGCTGGACCATCCGCTCGACGTAACGACCACGCGCACGCTGATGGGGTCGAGCTACCCGATGCCGGGCCTGCATTCGAAATATTACGACCAGGACATGGAGCCGCTGGTCGAGGTTATCCAGGACACATGCGGGCGACACGACGCATTCGCGCTGGCGTGTGCCGCCAAATATTACGATGACATCGGCTATCCCGGCCACACCAACTGCTCGGAGAACTTCAATCGCGCGCTGGCCGACAAGGGCGTGACGCCCCGCGCCGGCTGGATGGCGATCAACTTCTTCTTCAACACGGAGATCGACGCCCATGGCGTCATGGTGTCGGATGAGCCGTGGTCGCGCGCCGGCGACTATGTCCTGCTCAGGGCGCTCACCGACATCGTCTGCGTCTCCTCCGCCTGTCCCGACGACACGACACCGGCCAATGGCTGGAACCCGACCGACATCCATGTGCGAACCTATTCCGGCCAACACAAATTCTCGCGAGCGATCGCCAGACGCATGACGCCCGATTCGGAACCGAAAATGACCCGCGAGACCGCCTTCCATTCAAGCTTCGCCAAGCACACCCGCAACTTCGTGGAATACCGGGGTTATTGGCTGGCCAATTCCTTCGCCAAGGAAGGCGCCATCGCCGAATACTGGGCCTGCCGGCAGGATGCCGTGATCATGGACCTGTCGCCGTTGCGCAAGTTCGAGGTCACCGGCCCGGATTCCGAGGCGCTGCTGCAATACACGCTCACCCGCGACGTCAAGAAGCTCGGCGTCGGCCAGGTCGTCTATTCCGCCATGTGCTACGAGCATGGCGGCATGATCGACGACGGCACGCTGCTGCGGCTCGGCAAGGACAATTTCCGTTGGGTCGGCGGCGACGACCTGTCCGGCGAATGGCTGCGCGACACCGCGAAAAAGCTTGGCCTCAACGTGCTGGTGCGTTCCTCCACCGATCAGATGCACAATGTCGCTGTCCAAGGGCCGAAGAGCCGTGACATTTTGCGAGAGGTGGTCTGGACCTCGCCGCTGCAACCGTCGATCGACGAACTCGAATGGTTCCGCTTCGCTGTCGCGCGCATCGGCGGCGGCAATGGCATTCCGGTCGTGGTGTCGCGCACCGGTTATACCGGCGAGCTCGGCTACGAAATCTGGTGCCACCCACGCGACGCCGAAAAAGTGTTCGATGCCATCTGGGAGGCCGGCCAGCCGCACGGGCTGAAGCCGATGGGCCTGCAGGCACTCGACATGGTGCGCATCGAAGCCGGGCTGATCTTCGCCGGTTACGAATTCTCCGACCAGACCGACCCGTTCGAGGCGGGCATTGGCTTCACCGTACCGTTGAAGGCCAAGACCGACGATTTCATCGGCCGCGAGGCTCTGATAAGGCGCAAGGAACATCCGCAGCACAAGCTCGTTGGCCTCGACATCGACAGCAATGTCGCCGTCGGCCATGGGGATTGCGTCCATATGGGCCGCGCCCAGATCGGTGTCGTCACCTCGGGCATGCGCTCGCCGGTGCTGAACAAAAACATCGCTCTGGCGAGGCTTGACGTCACCCACGCGGCAATCGGCACAGAGGTGGAGATCGGCAAGCTCGACGGTCATGCCAAGCGGCTGCCGGCGCGCGTCGTGGCCTTCGCCCACTACGATCCGCAAAAGACCAGGCCGCGATCCTGAGGTTGCACCCCCGGCCCTTCGCAGGCTCAGGGCGTTCGAAGCTCGAAAGCAATTGGCTTTCCGTCCGCTACCGCGGACCGCTTCTCACCCCACAAGGGGAGAAGGACAAAGCGAGCGTTTCGCAACCGTGATGTGCACGACGCCACAAATCACTTGACGTGAAAGCGCGCCGGATCAATCTTCACTGTTAAGAAAAAAATACGACTGAGTGGAAACACTGGAGTCGTGCGGTCATGTACCGGGGAACAAGCTTCGCGAAGCCGAGGCATCACCGGCCGGGAACACAAAATGGGGAATTCAGACAGATGAGCACGATTACCACTGCCCTGGAGCAGCCCGCTGAAGGCAAGCTGCTCCGCAACATCGACTGGCGCGGCGCCTTCTGGGTGGCGAGCGGCGTTCCTGCCCTTGTCCTGTTTTCGATCGGCGGCATTGCCGGAACGACGGGAACGCTGGCCTTCGGGATCTGGATCGCTTCCATGATCATGGGCTTCCTGCAATCCTTCACCTATGCCGAGATCGCCGGCCTGTTCCCGAACAAGTCGGGCGGCGCCTCGATCTACGGCGCCACCGCCTGGCTGCGTTATTCCAAGTTCATCGCGCCGCTGTCGGTGTGGTGCAACTGGTTCGCCTGGTCGCCGGTGCTGTCGCTGGGCTGCTCGATCGCCGCCGCCTATATTCTCAACGCGCTGGCGCCGGTGCCGCTGTTCACCGAGGCGTCGCCGGACGTCGTCGCCTATATCGCGGCGCATGCCGGAATGGTGCCTGCCGACGCCATCGCCGCGGTGACCGCGGCGGCCACGCCGGCGATCCGCAACTGGACGCTGTTCAGCCACACGCTAGGTCCTGTCTCCTTCACCCTCAATGCCACTTTCTTCATCGGCGCGGTGCTGATGCTGATCATCTTCTCGATCCAGCATCGCGGCATTCTCGGCACCGCCAATGTGCAGAAGTATATCGGCCTCCTGGTCATCATCCCGATGCTGATCGTCGGTGTCGTGCCGATCGTCACCGGCCAGATCAACTGGGCGAACTTTTCGCCGCTGGTGCCGCTGGCGGCGGCTTACGCGCCGGAGCCCGGCTCGTGGAACATTGCCGGCTGGACGCTGGTTCTAGGCGGCATGTTCATCGCGGCGTGGTCGACCTACGGCTTCGAGACCGCCGTCTGCTACACATCGGAGTTCAAGAACCCCGGCACCGACACGTTCAAGGCGATCTTCTATTCCGGCCTGCTCTGCATGCTTCTGTTCATCCTGGTGCCCTTCACCTTCCAGGGCGTGCTGGGCCTCAACGGCATGCTGGCGACGCCGATCGTCGACGGCTCCGGTGTTGCCGATGCACTGGCCGGCATGGTCGGGGGTGGCGCATTGATCCACAGCCTCTTGGTGATGCTGATGATCCTGGCGCTGGTGCTGTGCATCATGACGGCAATGGCCGGCTCGTCGCGCACGCTCTACCAGGGCTCGGTCGATGGCTGGCTGCCGCGCTATCTCAGCCACGTCAACGAGCATGGCGCGCCGACGCGCGCCATGTGGACCGATCTCGTCTTCAACCTGATCGTGCTGGCCATCGCCTCGGCCGACGCGACGAGCTTCTTCTTCATCCTCGCCGTGTCGAACTGCGGCTACATCATCTTCAACTTCCTCAACCTCAATGCCGGCTGGATCCACCGCATCGACAACGGCCACATCAACCGGCCTTGGAAGGCGCCGAGCTGGCTGCTCGGCCTCGGCGCCATCTTCGCCTATGTAAACGCCATCTTCATGGGCGCCGGCGCCAAGGTGTGGAACCCGATGGCGCTCTGGGCCGGCCTGATCACAGCCGCCTTGATCATCCCGGTGTTCTGCTACCGGCACTACGTCCAAGACAAGGGCAAGTTCCCCGACCACATGCTGGCCGACCTCGGCATGGCGGGCGCAGACCTCTCGGTCAAAAAGGCAGGCATGCTGCCCTACCTGACGCTGGTCGCCGGCCTGGTGGTGATGCTGCTCGCCAACTGGTACTTCGTCATCTGAAAGTGATGGCTTGAAAAGAATGGGCGCGCTTCGGCGCGCCCGTTTCTTTTTGTGGCAGACGTCAGCCGGCCTTGCGGATGACCGCTTCGGAGCCTTCGAAGAACCGGTTCGGCGGACGCTTCAGGCCGAGATTCTCGCGCAAGGTGGTGCCCTCATACTCGCGCCGGAAGAGCTTTCGCCGCTGCAGCTCAGGCACCACCTTCTCGGCGAAGTCGTCGAGCCCGGCTGGCAGATAGGGGAACATGACATTGAAGCCGTCTGACCCTTCGGCAAACAGCCATTCCTCCATCGAATCGGCGATGGTTTTCGGCGTGCCGACGAAAGCAAGGCCGGAATAGCCGCCGAGCCGCTGCGCCAACTGGCGGACGGTCAAATTCTCCCGGCGCGCCAGCTCGATGACGCGCTCGCGGCCGCTCTTCGAGGCATTGGTTTCGGGGATTTCGGGCAAGGGCGCGTCGGGATCAAAGCCGGATGCGTCGTGCCCCAGCGCGATCGATAGCGAGGCAATGCCGCTCTCGTAATAGACCAGGCTGTCGAGCTTGGCGCGTTTGGCCTGTGCTTCCTCGACACTGTCGCCGACGATGACGAAGGCGCCGGGCAGGATCTTGATGTCGTCGCGCGAACGGCCAAGCTTCTCGGCCCTGCCTTTGACATCGGCGAAGAAGCGCTGTCCGGCTGCGAGATCGGAGTGGGCGGCGAAGATCACCTCCGCCGTTTCGGCTGCCAGCTGCCGCCCGGCCTCAGACGCGCCGGCCTGGACGATGACCGGCCAGCCCTGCACGGGGCGCGCAATGTTGAGCGGGCCGCGCACCGAGAGATGCTCACCCTTATGGTCGAGCACATGCAGCCTCGCGGGATCGAAATAGAGCCCGCTCTCGGGGTCGCGGATGAAGGCGTCGTCGGCAAAGCTGTCCCAGAGGCCGGTCACCACATCGTAGAATTCCCGCGCATTGTGATAGCGCTCGTCGTGCTCGACATGCTCGTCGAGGCCGAAGTTCAGCGCGGCGTCGGGATTGGATGTGGTGACGATGTTCCAGCCGGCGCGGCCGCCGCTGATATGGTCGAGCGAGGCGAAGCGGCGGGCAATGTGATAGGGCGCGTCGAAGGTTGTCGATGCGGTGGCGACAAGGCCGATATGGTCGGTGACGGCGGCGAGCGCCGACAGCAGCGTGAACGGCTCGAACGAGGTCACCGTGTGGCTGCGCCGTAGCGCCTCGATCGGCATGTTGAGAACGGCCAGATGGTCGGCCATGAAGAAGGCGTCGAACTTCGCCGCCTCAAGCGTCTGCGCGAAGCGCTTCAGATGGGCGAAGTTGAAGTTGGCATCGGGATATGAGCCGGGATAGCGCCAGGCCCCGGTGTGAAGACTGACCGGACGCATGAAGGCGCCGAGCCGCAATTGCTTGTTGTCTGCCATGGGATGATCACCTGATGCGAATGAGCGTTGCCGCTCCGATATGTAAGCAGGATCGGACGGCTTTGCCGTCCTGGAAAGGAATTCTGTTTTGCAAAACCGGCGCCGCGAAGCATTTTCATACAGGTGGCCGTTCAACCTATTTTGATGAACCCGCCTGGTGTTGAGATACTTGCCTGGGTGCTCGGTGCCACCGGCAAGGAGAAAGCCAGAACGCCGCAGGTCAAGCGTACGGCGTTCCAGCCTTTTCCAAGGTGCATCCTGTGCGCCGGCAGCGCCTACTCGGCGGCCAGCGCGAGTGGCGGCCTGTCATTGTCCTGCACCGCCTCATCAGCCGGCTTCCTGCCTTTCTTCGGCTCGCGGCCGAAGAACAGCGCGTAGCCTGCCGGCAGCACCAGGATGGTGAGTACGGTGGCGACGAGGATGCCGCCCATCATGGCGTAGGCGAGCGGTCCCCAGAACACCGCACGCGAGATCGGGATCAGCGCCAGCACCGCCGTCATCGCCGTCAGCACGATCGGCCGGAAACGGCGCACGGCCGAGCCGATGATGGCCTCCGATCGGTCCATCCCCCTGGCGATGTCCTGATCGATCTGGTCGACCAGGATGATCGAGTTGCGCATGATGATTCCGAGCAGCGCGATGACACCGAGGATGGCGACGAAGCCGAACGGCGCGCCGCTGATCAACAGAGCCGCCGCCGCACCGATGATGCCGAGCGGACCGGTGGCCAGCACGAGCATCGCCTTGCCGAAATGCTGCAGCTGGATCATCAGGAGCACGACGATGACGGCCAGCATGATCGGCGCCTTGGCGGCAATCGAGGCCTGGCTTTCGGCGGAATCTTCCGCACCGCCCTGGATCTCGATCTTGTAGCCGGGCGCCAGGCCGGCGCGCATGCCCTGCATGTCATTGTAGAGCTTGGTGACGACGTCGTTCGACTGCACGCCATCCGGCAGCGTGGCGCGCACCGAGATGGTCGGCAGGCGGTCGCGCCGCCATTCGACGCCCTGCTCGAGCACCGGCACCACCTTGGCCACCTGCGACAGCGGCACGAAGCCGCCGAAATCGGTCGGGATATAGACCGAGTCGACCGAGGACAGCAGGCTGCGGCTGGCGTCCGGTTCGCGGGCTACGATGGAAACCGTCTCCTCGCCATCACGGAAGTCATCGAGCGGCGCGCCGGACATCGCTGCCTGCAGCATCTGGCGGATGCGTTGCGAGGTGACGCCAAGAGCACGGGCGCGGTCCTGGTCGATGATCAGCTTCATCGCCGGTACCGGCTCCAGCCAGTCGTCATGGACGGCGCCGAGCAGCGGATTTTCGGCGAATTTCGCCTTCACCTGGTCGGCGATGCGGCGCACCTCCTGGCGGTCCGGACCCATGATGCGCATCTGCACCGGCCAGCCGGTCGGCGGGCCGAGGAACAGACGGTCGACCTTGGAACGGATCGAGGGGAAATCCTGCGCCAGGATTGAGCGCAGCTTGAGGATCAGCCGCTCGCGTGCCGGCTCGTCATTGGCCATCACCAGAAGCTGCGCATAGTTCGGATTGCGCAATTGCTGGTCGAGCGGCAGGAAGAAGCGCGGCGCGCCTTCGCCGATATAGGTGGCGATGAAGCGCTTGTCCTTGTCGTCCATCATCCGGGCTTCCAGCGCCTTGGCCTGCGTCTCGACTTCCTTGATCGAGGTTCCCTCAGGCAACCAGAGATCGACGAGGATTTCCGGCCGCGAGGATTGCGGGAAGAAGTTTTGTGGGATGAACTGGAACGCCCACAGGCTGGTGGCGAAGGTGACCAGCGTCATCACCAGAACGATGATGCGGTGGCGCACCGCCCAGCAGACCGTGGCGCGCAGCCGCCGGTAGAAGCCGGTGTCGAAGGCGTCATGATGGTTGCCGGCATGCTTGCGCTGCTTGAGGATCATGTAGCCCAGCCACGGCGTGAAATAGACGGCGACGAACCAGGACACGACGAGCGCGATGCCGACGACATAGAACAGCGTGCGCACATATTCGCCTGCGGTCGAGGCGGCGAAGCCGACCGGGATGAAGCCGGCGATGGTGATCAGCGTGCCGCTCAGCATCGGGAAGGCGGTCGAGGAATAGGCGAAGCTCGCCGCATCGATCTTGACCAGCCCCTCTTCCAGCTTGCGCTCCATCATCTCGACGACGATCATGGCGTCGTCGACCAACAGCCCGAGCGCGATGATCAGGGCGCCGAGCGAAATGCGCTGCAGATCGATGCCGAGCTCGTACATGATGGCGAAGGTGGCGGCCAGCACCAGCGGAATGGCAATGGCGATGACCAGGCCGGAACGCCAGCCGATCGACAGCAGCGAGACAGCAAGCACGATCAGCAGCGCCTCGCCGAGCGCCTCCATGAACTCGTTCACGGCGTCCTTGACAACCTCGGGCTGGTTGGAAATCTGGTCGACCGCAACGCCGTAGGGCAGCGCTTCCTCAAAGCGCTTGTAGGTCGCCTCGACATCCGTGCCGACGTCCCTGACGTTAAAACCCTTGGCCATGACGACGCCGACCTGGACGCTTTCGTGGCCGTTGAAGCGGTACTTGCGCTGATAGGGATCTTCGAGACCGGAACTCACGGTGGCAATATCGCCAAGACGTGTCACCTGACCACCGGCGCGCAGGCGCAATTCCCTGATGTCGGCAGCCCTGGTGACATCGCCCTCGACCGAGATGCGCACCGAGCGCAGGCCGGTGTCGACGGAGCCCGCCGGATCGACATTGTTCTGGCCCTTGATGGCGTTCTGCAGGTCGGTCAGCGTCAGGCCGCGTTCGGCCAGGGCCTTGGACGAGACGTCGATATAAAGCTTCTCCGGCTGGTCGCCGATGATGACGGCCTTCTCGACGCCCGGCGTCGTCAGCAGCATGTCGCGAGCCTGGGTGGCGAATTTCTTCAGCTCCGGATAGCTGTAGCCGTCGCCGCCGATCGAGTGCAGGGTGATGAAGGTGTCGCCGAACTCGTCGTTGAAATAGGGCCCGAGCAGGCCTTGCGGCAGGTCGCCGGAGATGTCGCCAACCTTCTTGCGCACCTGGTAGAAGGCGTCCTTCACCTCCTCTGCATTGGTGTCGCCCTTGATCTGGACGGTGATGATGGCGCTGCCGGCGCGGGTGTAGGAACGGACGAAGTCGAGGTGCGGCGTTTCCTGCAGCTTGCGCTCGATCTTGTTGACGACCTGGTCTTCCATCTCCTGGATCGAGGAGCCCGGCCAGATCGCCTGGACGACCATGACGCGGAAAGTGAAATCGGGGTCTTCCTTCTGGCCCATGCGCATCAGGCCGAGCGCGCCGGCAATGATGATCAGACCGAACAGGAAGCGCGCGATCGAGGGATGGCCGATGGCCCAGCGCGAAAGATTGAAAGGCTGCTTTTCAGTGCTGTCGGTGGTGGTCATCGGCGTCAGTCCAATTCGTTGATCGTGCGCGCATGCGCTTTGCATGCAGCTAGGATATTCCGATGCTGGCTTCCGGGCGGCGAGGCTTTCCGAGCGGAGAGACACTCATCGCGGTGGGACGCGCGGATCGATGCGGGGGAACTCGATCTTGGCGTCTCGACCATCGGGCGCTCGCCGCCCGGAAACCCTGAATTCGCTTGCCCAGCCCTTTCGCCGAAGCGACGATCAAGCCGGCTTCATGCCTGCGGTCAGCGCAGGGCCTTTGCGGCATCGCCTTCCGCAGAGGCGGCCTGGACCGCATCGCCGGTCAGCTTGACTTTGAGATTCTCGGTCATGAACTGGGTGCCGGCGGCAACGACGACATCCCCCGGCTTGAGCCCGTCGGCGACGCTGACGCCGTCGGCGGTGAACTCCGCAACCTTGACCAGGCGCTCGTGCACCGTCTCGCCGGCGCGGTCGACGGTCCAGACAATCTTGCGACCATCCTTTTCCGCAAGCGCGCTAAGCGGGATCGACACCATCTCCTGCTTCTTGGCCACCGAGGCCTCGATGTTGGCGGTCATGCCGAGCAGCACGCGCGGGTCGTCGGGCAGCGATACGCGGACGGCAAAGGTGCGCGACTGCTGGTCGGCGCTGCCGGCGACTTCACGCACTTTGCCGGAGAGCGCCAGCGCGTCATCGGACCAGAAGCTGGCCTTGACGTCCTTTCCCGGCTTGAAGGCGGCGATGTCCATTTCGGGAACCGCGATCAGCACTTCCTTTTCGCCGTCAACGGCAACAGTCATCACAGGCGTTCCGGCGCCGACCACCTGGCCGACATCGGCCGAGACCGCCGTGACGATGCCGTTCTCGCTCGCCTTGAGATCGGTGTAGACGACCTGGTTCTGCGCCTGGGCAAGGGTAGAGCGGGCGGCATCGCGCGTCGCTACCGCCTGGTTGTAGCTCAGCGTCGCCTGTTCGAGCTGCGACTTGGAGGTGAAGTTCTTGGCAAAAAGCTGCTCGGCGCGCTTGCGGGACAGATCGACCGTCTCGACCTGCCGCTCGGCGGCGTCGAGGCTAGCCTTGGCGCTCTTGACCGACAACTCATAGTCCGTGGGATCGATACGGGCTAGCACATCGCCTGTCGTCACATGCTGGCCGATGTCGACCAGACGCTCAGTGACCTTGCCCGAGATGCGAAAGCCGAGGTTCATTTCGGTGCGGGCTCGCACCGAGCCGGAATAGGTGAGTTCGCGACTCTTTTCGGCCTGGCCGATCTCGACCACCTTGACCGGACGGATGATGTCCTGGACCTCGGTCTTCTCCTGGCTGCAGGCGGCGAGCCCGAGCGTGGCGACGATCAGGCCGGCGACCGGCAGCTTGCGGATGATGGAACTGGACAAAGACACTTTCGTACTCCCGACTGGAGATGAACGGTCGACACCGGCGCCCGGCGGGCGGCGGCTATTACTTCAGAGCCTTGATCGCGTAATCGATGAGATCGTCGGGCATCGCCCGATTGGTCTTGGCAAGGCACTGCGCCACCATTTGCGGGTGGCACAGAATGACGGTGGCGGCGCCGAAGCAGCGCGATGCGGTGACCGGATCCTGGTCGGCAAACTCGCCGGCCTCGATGCCCTCGCGGATGACCTCGGCAAACAGGTCGTGAATGCTGTCGATATGCTTGTCGATGACGCCCCAGTCGCGCTCGAGCGCGACGATGACCATTTCGTGGACCTTCTGGTCGTCGAGCATGACTTCCAGCGTCATCTTGTACTGCGCATGCACGTAGCGGCGCAGCCGCTCCTCGGCGCTGATCGGCAACCGGGAAATCTCGTAGGCCATGTTGTAGCTGGCGAGGAGCATGCGGCCGCAGACGGCCTGGTGGATTTCGACCTTGGAGGCGAAGAAACGGTAGATGTTGGCCGGCGACATGCCGAGTTCGCGGGCGATGTCGGCGACATTGGTCTTGCCGTAACCATAGTGCCGGAACAGGCGTTCGGCACAGTCGAGAATGCGGGTGACATTCTCCTGGCGGGTGGCGTCGGCCATTATGCTGGCGGCTTCGGACATGGCTCTCTGTCGATTTATGAGTGACGAATTTAAACTTTCGTCAGTCGTAAATCGAAAAGAGGGAAGTGTCAATGCGAATTCGACGTACGCGTATAATTTGGTGACAGATGGTGACAGAGGGTGTGCGCGAACTCGACCTTGCGTGCCGTTGCGCTCTGGAACTAAGATCCCTTCGCCATTTCCCGCAGCTGAAACTTCTGGATCTTCCCCGTCGATGTCTTCGGGATCTCGGCAAAAATCACCGCCTTCGGCACCTTGAAGCGGGCGAGCAGCGCGCGGCAGTGTTCGATGATCTCGGCCTCGCTTGCCACCTTGCCGGGCTTCAGCTCGACATAGGCGACCGGCACCTCGCCCCATTTGTCGTCTGCCTTGGCGACGACGCCGCAGGACGCCACGGACGGGTGTTTGTAGAGGGCCTCCTCGACCTCGATCGATGAAATGTTCTCGCCGCCGGAGATGATGATGTCCTTGGAGCGGTCCTTGAGCTGGATGTAGCCGTCGGGATGCATGACGCCGAGGTCGCCGGAGTGGAACCAGCCGCCGGCAAAGGCCTCTTCGGTCGCCTTCCTGTTCTTCAGATAGCCCTTCATGACGATGTTGCCGCGAAACATGACCTCACCGATCGTCTCGCCGTCGGCCGGCGTCTTCTGCATCGTCTCCGGGTCCATCACGGTCAGGCCTTCGAGTGCGGCATAGCGCACGCCCTGCCTTGCCTTCTTCTGCGCCTTCGATCCCTTGTCTAGATCGTCCCAGGCGCCGTGCCATTCGTTGACGACCGCCGGGCCATAGGTCTCGGTCAGCCCGTAGAGATGGGTGACGGCAAAGCCGGCATCGGCCATGCCCGACAGCACCGCTTCCGGCGGAGGTGCTGCCGCCGTATTGAAGGTCACCGTCTGGGGGAACGTCCGCTTGTCCTCGTCCCTGGCGTTGATCAGCACCGACATGACGACCGGCGCACCGCACAGATGCGTCACGCCGTGGTCGGCGATGGCATCATAGATCGGCTTCGGCCGCACCCAGCGCAGGCAGACATGGGTGCCGGCCTGGACGGCCATTGTCCATGGGAAGCACCAACCATTGCAGTGGAACATCGGCAGCGTCCACAGATAGACGGCGTGCTTGGCCATGCCGGCATGGATGGTGTTGGTGTAAGCCATCAGGGCAGCGCCGCGATGGTGGTAGACGACGCCCTTCGGATTGCCTGTCGTGCCGGAGGTGTAGTTGAGCGAGATGGCGTCCCATTCGTCGTCGGGCATCGACCAGGCGTAGCCCTGGTCACCGCCGGCGACGAACGCCTCATAGTCGATCGCGCCGATGCGCTCGCCCTTGGGATAGGGTGCATCGGCGGCATAGTCGGGATCGTCATAGTCGATGACCAGCGGCTTCACCTTGGCCAGTGCCAGTGCCTGTTTGACGACAGCGGAAAATTCGCGGTCGACGATGAGCACCTTGGTCTCGGCATGGTCGAGCTGGAACGCGATGACGGCGGCATCGAGCCTTGTGTTGAGCGAATGCAGCACCGCTTTGGCCATCGGCACGCCGAAATGCGCCTCCAGCATGGGGGGCGTGTTGGACAGCATGACGGTCACCGTATCACCCTTGCCGATGCCGCGCTTCGACAGCGCCGAGGCCAGCTTCAGCGAGCGCCGCCAGAAGGTGCGATAGGTGATGCGCTGGCTGCCATGGATGATGGCGACATGATCGGGATAGGTGCTTGCCGCCCGCTCCAGATAGGTGAGCGGCGTCAGCGGCTGATGGTTGGCGGCGTTCTTGCCGAGATCCTGCTCGTAGGGACTGCCCATCCCGTGCTCCCCGAATTTTCATTGTTGAGAACTTCTAACCATAGGTTCCCGCCACGTCACCATCGGCGATTCCCGACCGGGCACATTTGGCGCAATGATCGTCCAGATTCGATGGCCAAAAAGGTATCGTGTACCCACGCCAATTTGACTTTTGTCGAGAGCCGTGAATAATGTCAGCCGAGGAGACGGCATGGCGATCCGACCGGCAGAACAGCTTATACACAAGGCCGCATGGCTCTATTATGCCCATGGCCTGCGCCAGGACCAGGTCGCCAGCCAGCTTAACATCTCCCGCGCCTCGGTCGCCATGTATTTGCGCAAGGCGCGCGAGACCGGCATCGTCAACATCTCGACCTCGACGCAGCTGTTCACCGACGACGTATTGGCACGCCAGCTCGAGGACGCGCTCAAGCTTGATGCGGTGTGGATCGCGCCGGAGAATGCCTATGTCGTCGACCCTTCGACGGACGTTGCGGTGCTGGCGGCGGGCGTCTTTCTCGAACTGGTCAAGAAGGGCGACCGGATCGGCGTCGCCTGGGGCCGCACCGTCTACACTATCGCCGACGTCATGTCCTATGCCGACCTGCAGGACGTCACCGTTGTGCAGCTCTGCGGCAATCTCGGCGCGCCCTACTCCTACCGTCCCGACCAGTGCACGATGGAGATCGCCCGGCGGCTCAACGCCAAGGGCCTCAATTTCTACGCGCCGCTGGTGCTGACGACGGAATTGCTGGCGCATGGGCTGCGCGCCGAACCGGTGATCCGCGAACAACTGGCCGATATTGCCAACTGCGATCTGGCGCTCTATTCGGTCGGCACCGTCGACGCCGACAGCCATGTCGTCAAATGCGGCGCGCTCAGCCCCGGCGAGATGGGGCTGTTGCGCGAAGCGGGCGCCGCCGGCGTCGTTGCCGGCCAGATCATCGATGCCACCGGCAAGGCGCTCGACTGCAGCTACAACCGCCGCGTCATCTCGGCCTCGCTGTCGTCACTGCGCCAGATCGAAAAGCGGCTGATGGTGGTGCAGGAAGACAGCAAGTTCGAACCGCTGCTCGCCGCGCTCGCCGGCGGACTCTGCACGCATCTCGTCGTCGGCGCCAGCATGGCGCGGCGGCTGCTCGACCATGCCGGAGCCAGTGCGGGGGCAAAAAAGGCTTCCTGACCAACGAAATCCCAGCAGCAGGCGCATTGTCATCAAGGCGTCGCGGCACTCCTGTTCACAGCAACATCAAAGACAGCAAAGCGGACATAGCGACATGAAGAACCTTTGGAATGACGGCGACGCGGAAAGACTGGTTGCCGACTATGCGAAAAAGGGCGTTGCCCGCGACCTCGCGCTGCGCGTCTACACGACCCGGCTGCTCGGCGGCGAGCCGCGGCTGGTGCTGCATGGCGGCGGCAACACCTCCTGCAAGACCAAGGCCACCGATCTCGTCGGCGACGAATGGGATGTGCTGTGCGTCAAGGGCAGCGGCTGGGACATGGGTGTGATCGAGCCGCAAGGCCTGCCGGCGGTCAAGCTCGGCGCGCTGCTGAAGGCGCGTGCGCTGGCCAGCCTCGCCGACGAGGACATGGTGGCGCTGCAGCGGGCGAACCTCATCGACCCCGCCTCCCCCAATCCATCGGTCGAGACGCTGCTGCACGCCTTCCTGCCGCATAAATTCGTCGACCACACGCATTCGACCGCGATCCTCGCCATCGTCGACCAGGCGGACAGCAAGCCGCTGATCAAGACCGTGTTCGGCGACAAGATGGGGTACGTGCCCTACATCAAGCCGGGCTTCGACCTCGCCAAGGTGGCCGCCGATGTCTACGACGCCGACCCCAGCGTCGAAGGCCTGATCCTCGACAAGCATGGCATCTTCACCTTCGGCGACGCTGCGAAGCAGGCCTATGACCGCATGATCCATTATGTGAACGTGGCCGAAGACTATGTGGCGAAGAACGGCAAGCCGAAGGCAGCGAAAGCCGCACTGCCGGCCAAGCTCGCAACGCCGGCAGCGATCGCGCCGATGCTGCGTGGCGCGGTGGCGGTGGCGCGTGGCGAAGGCCGCTTCGACCGCATGATCAGCGACTTCCGCACCTCGGATGCCATTGTCGATTTCATCAATTCGGCCGGCATTGCAGACTATGCCGGACGCGGCGTGTCGACGCCCGACCTGTCGATCCGCATCAAGACCGGACCGATGGCGGTTCCGGCGCCAGACGCCGACAAGATTGGCGACTACAAGGCCGTCATCAAGAGCCATGTCGACGCCTTCGCCAACGACTATCGCGCCTATTTCGAAACCAACGATGCGCTGGACGACGTCCAGCGCACCATGCTCGACCCGATGCCGCGGCTGACGCTGGTGCCGGGCCTCGGCATGTTCGGCCATGGCCGCACGCTGAAGGATGCGAAGATCGCATCTGATGTCGGCGAGATGTGGATCGAGGCGGTGCGCGGCGCCGAGGCCGTCGGCAGCTTCCATCCTCTATCGAAGGCCGACCTCTTCCCGCTGGAGTACTGGTCGCTTGAGCAGGCCAAGCTCGCCTCCAACAAGCCGAAGCCGCTGACCGGCCAGGTGGTGCTGATCACTGGCGGCGCCGGCGCGATCGGTGCTGCGACGGCAAAACTGTTCGCCGCCAATGGCGCGCATGCCGTCGTCGTCGATCTCGATGCGGCCAGGGCGGCCGAGGCGGCAAAGGCAGCCGGCAACAATTCGATCGGCGTCGGCGCCGACATCACCAACCCGGCCGAGCTGCGCGCCGCCTTCGACAAAGCTGTCGCTGTCTATGGCGGCGTCGACATTCTGGTCTCCAACGCCGGTGCCGCCTGGGAAGGCCGCATCGGCGAGCTCGACGATGCCCTGCTGCGCAAGAGTTTCGAGCTCAACTTCTTCGCCCACCAGTCGGCGGCGCAGAACGCGGTGCGCATCATGCTGGAACAGGGCACCGGCGGTGTGTTGTTGTTCAACACCTCCAAGCAGGCGGTCAACCCGGGTCCGAAATTCGGCGCCTATGGTGTGCCGAAGGCGGCGACGCTATTCCTGTCCCGGCAATATGCGCTCGACTACGGCGCGCACGGCATCCGCTCCAATGCGGTCAACGCCGACCGCATCCGCTCCGGCCTGTTGACCGACGCCATGATCGCCAGCCGTTCCGGCGCGCGCGGCGTGTCGGAGAAGGAATACATGTCGGGCAATCTGCTCGGACAGGAGGTGACGGCAGAAGACGTGGCGCAGGCCTTCCTGCACCAAGCATTGGCCGAACGCACCACCGCCGATGTGACGACGGTCGACGGTGGCAACATCGCCGCAGCGCTGCGCTAGACATAGACCTGGAGCGGTTCATCGTTCACCAAAACGACGAACCGCTCTCCCACCTGAAGGACTCCAGGCGGAGAACTGCTTTTGCAGGTCGTGCTGAAAAACTGCTCGAACTGGTCAAAATCCACTCCAATCCTTGGCCTATTGCTCGACCACTTTAGGGCGCGCCTTGTGTTTCGCATGCGAGCTCCGACCCTGATCCTTGGTGGAGTTGTCGATGGCTGCGAAGAGACTTCGTGTCGGCGTGCTGTTCGGCGGGCGCTCCGCCGAGCATGAGGTTTCGCTGCTTTCGGCAACCATGTCATGCGTACTCTGGATCGGCGAAATACGACTCCGTTCCCACCTTCGTCACCCGCGAAGGCCAATGGCTGCTAAGCGATTTCAAGGACGGCGCGCTGGCGACACCGTCTGATGGGACGCAGCTTTGCCTGCCGCCGGGCGGGCATGGCGGATGCTGGCGATCCCGCCAAGGGCGCCGCATGACCTGCCTGCCATCGAATATGGTGTTCCGGTGCTGCACGCCTGCATGGCGAGGACGGCGCGGTGGCTGGTGCGCGTCGGGCGGTCATGATGCAGGGGCAGATTCCTAACAGATATTGTTAGATCTTGTTGGCTGCATTATAATGTGGGTATGAAAAACGAACCTATGCGCACCCTCACCATATCCCTTACCGCGCAGCAGATAGCTCGCCTGCAAAGCGCTATCGAAGGTGGCGGTTATGCTTCCAACAGCGAGATTGTCCGCGACGCCCTGCGCTTATGGGAGCAGCGCGAGGAATTGCGCACGCTCGAACTCCAGCACTTGAAGCGGGCCTATGCCGACGGGATGGGCAGCGGCAAGCCAGTGGCTGTCGACCACACCGAGTTCATTCGCAGCCTGAAGGCAGAACGCCGCGCCCGTGGCTAGCCATCGGCTCACACCGCGCGCTTCGCAGGATTTGCGAGACATCTGGCACACCATCGCCGCCGACAATGAAAAGGCAGCAGACAGACTGTTGATGCGCATTTTCGAAAGACTGGAGCTGGCGGCGCAGCACCCCAAGATGGGCAGCGCACGGCCCGAGTTAAGCGCAACGGCCCGCGTGCTCGTCGAAGACCGCTATATCATCATCTACGAGCCGCAGCCCGATGGTGTTATCGCTGTGGCGATTGTCCCCGGGATGCGCGATCCAGACCATTGGTTGTAGGCCGGCAGGCTTACCATCAATATGAAAAGAGCGGCCCATAGCCGCCCTTCGCATCTATCAGACGACCGATCCTACTTCGCGTTCGGGTTCGGCATCCAGGCCGGCATGGCGACATCGGCATGGGCGAATTGCGGCAGCTTGGCCGACAGGTCCTCCATGTTCTTGATGTCCTTGTCGATCAGGTCCTTCTGGGTGATCAGCGTCGGCGGCACGATGACGTTGTGGCCGGGATCTTCACCGGCGAGCAGCTGCGCCAGCGCGCGCACCGAGACCTGGCCGACGACGGCAGGGTTGGTGGCGGCGGTGGCGGCCCAGGCGCTGTCGGTCTCGCGCATGGCCGCGATGTCCGAGGTAGAGATGTCGGCGGAGTAGATCTTGATCTTCTTGTTCAGCCCCGCCTCGTTGACGGCGATCTTCACACCCTTGGCGAACTCGTCATAGGGCGCGAACATCACATTGATGTCGGGATGCGCCTGCAGCACCGACCGCGCCTGGTTGGCGACCGAGTTGGCGATCGGGTTGTCGAGCGTGCCGAACATCGCGACTTCCTTGATGCCGGCATGTTTCTTCTTCACGTCGACCCAGGTCTCGTTGCGGCGGTCGAGCGGCGCGATGCCAGCGACATAGACATAGCCGGCGTTCCAGCTCTCGCCATTGTCCTTGACCGCCTGCTCGAGCGCCAGGCGCGCAAGGTCCTTGTCGGACTGTTCGATCTGCGGGATCTTGGGGTTTTCGACATTGACGTCGAAGGCGACGACCTTGATGCCGGCATCGACCGCGCGCTGGGCGGCGTCCTTCATCGATTCCGTCAGCCCGTGCTGGATGATGATGCCCTGCACGCCGAGTGCGATGGCCTGGTCGACCATGTCGGATTGAAGGGCGGCGTCCTGGCGGCTGTCGAGCACGCGCAGATCGATGCCGAGCGCCTTGGACTGGGACTCGACGCCCGAGAGATAGGCCTGGAAGAAATCGCCGGTCGAGAGATAGCGCACCAGCGCGATCTTGACGCCGGGCTTGTCGAACGGCGCCGGCTTGTCGGCGGCAAAGGCCGGGACCTGCATCAGCATTGTTGCGCCGGCCAATCCGAGCGCGACCTTCCCCAAAAGTCGTCTTGTGATGTTCACGTTCTTTCCTCCGTTTGTTGAACCCAAAACTGTCCCGGCAGCCATTCTATCTCCTGCCCCGGCCGGAAAGGGCGAAGGTAAAGACAAGGGCGACGACGAGAACCACGCCCTTGACGAAATCCTGCGTGTAGTAAGGCGCGTTCATCATCGTCAGGCCTTGCAGCAGGATGCCGACGAACAGCGCGCCGATGGCGGTGCCGAAGGCGTTCGGCTTGGCGGCGCCGAGCACCGCGTAGCCGATCAGCGCCGCGGCAACCGCATCGAGCAGCAGATTATTACCCGACGCGATGTCACCGCGTCCAAGCCGTGCGGCCAGCAAAATCCCGCCGATCGAGGCAAAAACTCCTGAAATGACGTAGGCCCAGATTTTGTATGCCTTGACAGGCGCGCCGGCGAGTTCGGCGGCCCGTTCATTGCTGCCCACCGCATACATCATGCGGCCGAAGCGTGTGTATTCGAGGAAGAACCAGATCAGCACGGCGAGCACGATCAGCACGACCACGGAGACCGGAATGAGGTTCGGGATGAAGAAGTCGAAGCGGTGGCGGCCGAGCGCCAGGAAGGCGTCGGAGAATTTGCCGTTGGCGACCGAGCCGTCCGGCATTGTCATACCGGTGGCGATGGAGCGTCCTTCAGTCGGGATGCGCTGGAGGCCGACGAGCAGGAACATCATGCCGAGCGTCGCCAGCAGATCGGGCACGCGCATATAGACGATCAGCCAGCCATTGATGAGGCCGACAAGGGCGCCGATGAGCAGGCAGATGAGGACAGCGACGACAACGTTCTGCTCCAGCACCACCATGACATAGGCAGCCGCCATCATGGCCGATGTGGCAACCGAGCCGATCGAGAGATCGAAGCCGCCGACAACCAGTGTGGCGGTGACGCCCAGCGCCAGCACGCCGGTGATGGCGACCGACTGGAAAATGAAGACGGCACTTTGCGGCGAGACGAACCCGTCGGCGGCGATGGCGAAATACGCGATCAGCCCGAACAGAAGCACGATGAACCCGTAGCGGATAGCGTAATCGCGCAGCGTCATTCAGCGCCCGCCGTCAATACCCAACTCAAACCCGTGCACTCCATTCCAACCCTCAGTTCTTCAATCATCGTGGCTCAGGCCGCACTGTGCAACGGCCCGCCCGCGACTTCGGCCAGCAGACGGTCGAGATCGACATCGGCGTTGCGGTGTTCGCCGACGATGGTCTGCTCGGACATCACCAATATGCGATCGGCCGTCTCCAGTGCCTCGTCGAGTTCGGTGACGAACAGCAGCGTGGCGCGGCCATTGGCGCTGGCCCTCAGCTTGGCGGCGATGTCGCGCCTGGCGGAGATATCGACGCCCTGGAACGGTTCGTCGAGAATGAACAATCGGGCGTCCTGCGCCATCCAGCGGGCCACCATCACCTTCTGCTGGTTGCCGCCCGACAGAGTGGTCATGTCGTCCTTCTCCGAGCGGCAGACGATGCCGAGATCCTCGATCTGCCGGCGGGCAATAGTGCGTTCAAGGCCGCGTTTGAGAACTGAAAAGCGCGACATGCGCTTGTGGAAGGGCAGGCTGATGTTTTCCTGGATGTTGAAGCCGCCGACGATGCCGTTTTCGCCACGGTCCTTGGCGACCAGAAACACGCCGGCGGCGATGGCTTCGCCCGTCGACCCAGGCGCATAGGGCTTGCCATATAAAGTCATCGTACCGGACAGCGGCTTGCGCAGGCCGAACAGCGTCTCGGCGAGCGCTGTCTTGCCGACGCCGACGAGGCCGGTAATGGCAACGACCTCGCCGTCGCCGAGAGTCAGCGAGAATGGCCGGGCACCAGGGGCGATGCGGAAGGCATCGACGGTCAGGATCGGCTCGGCAGAACTCCTGGCTTCGATGCGGTCAAGATGGATCTTGCGGCCGAGCATGGCGTTAACGGCGCCCTCATAGTCGAGAGGCTTGCTATCGAAGACGCCTGAGATGACGCCATCGCGCATCGAGACGATGCGGTCGGCCAGCCGCCTGATATCCGACATGCGATGCGAGATGTAGAGGATGGCGACGCCCTGCTCGCGCAAGCGGTCGAGCAGCGCAAACAATCGGTCGGCCTCGGCGCTGGACAGCGACGAGGTCGGCTCGTCGAGGATCAGCACTTTCGGCTGGTGCGCCATGGCGCGCGCGATGGCCACCATCTGGCGATCGGCCAGCGACAGGTCGCTGATGCGGGCCTTGAGGTCGATGGCGAGCCCCATGCGGTCGGCCACCGCTTTGGCTTCGCGGCGCACCCGGCCGGGGTTGAACAGCAGCGGCGCGCCCTTGCCGGTCAACCGGTCGAGCGTCAGATTGGTGGCGACATCGAGATCGGCGACGACGCCGTCATTGATGTTTTGGTGCACGGTAACGACACCGGCGCGGATCGCCTCTGCCGGCGTGTTCGGCGCAAAGTTGCCGCCAGCGAGGTGCATGATGCCGCCTTCATGGTCGTAGACGCCGCTGATGATCTTGACGAGGGTGGACTTGCCGGCGCCGTTGGCGCCCATCAGCACGGTGATCTCACCGGCATGCAGTTCGAGCGAGACGCCGCCAAGCACCTCGATATGGCCGAAGGATTTCCTCAGCCCGTCCACGCGGAACACGGCATCATTGCCCATTCGTTCCTCCCTGAAGATGACGCTATGGGCTACGTCATCAATTGTCAACTCGATTGACAATTGCCAGTCAGCTTCCTAGCTTGGCCTCACCGCCATCGCTCCACTATGATTGGAGCGAGCAAGCGGGAGGGTGAGGAATGACTGCGAAATTGCCGTTTGAAGCACTGTCGGTGGAGACGCTTGCAACGCGCCTCGGTACGAACGAAGCGCTGTGCGCCAAAATCGGCAAGGGCCCTTGGAAGGTGCGCGAGGTCGGCGACGGCAATCTGAACCTCGTCTTCATTGTCGAAGGCGGCTCGGGTGCGGCCGTGGTCAAGCAGGCCCTGCCCTATGTTCGCCTCGTCGGCGACAGCTGGCCGTTGCCGCTCAAACGCTCCTTCTTCGAGTATCACGCGCTGACGCGGCAAGAGGCGCGCGCGCCGGGCTCGGTGCCGGCGATCCTCCATTTTGACGAAGCCCAGGCGCTGATCATCATGGAATATCTGGCGCCGCCGCACATCATCCTGCGCCGTGCCCTGATCGACGGCCGCGAGTTGCCAAATATCGCCCGCGACATCGGCCTGTTCATGGCCCGCACTTTGTTCCGCGGCTCTGATCTCTCCATGCCCACCAAGGACCGCAAGGCCGACCTGGCGCTGTTTGCCGACAATGTCGAGCTCTGCGGCATCACCGAAGACCTGGTGTTTTCCGACCCATATTTCGATGCCAAGCTGAACCGGCACACCTCGCCGCAGCTCGACGGCCTGGTTGCCGAACTGCGCGCCGACCGCGACCTCAAGGTCGAAGCGCAGCGGCTGAAGCATATCTTCGCCGCCAACGCCGAGACGCTGCTGCATGGCGACCTGCATTCGGGCTCGATCATGGTCACCGACACCGAGACGCGGATGATCGATCCGGAGTTCGCCTTCTACGGTCCGATGGCCTTCGATGTAGGCATGCTGCTCGCCAATTTCTGGATGTCCTACTTCTCGCAGCGCGGCCATGAACAGAAGGGCAAGCGTGACGCCATGCGTGCCTATCTGCTCGGGGTGACCAACGACACCTGGACGGTGTTCCGCGCCGAGTTCTCGCATCTATGGCGCACCGAGCGCACCGGCATGCTTTACCAGAAGAGCCTGTTCGAGGATCAGGGCGACATTCTCGCCTCGGAGCAGGCGCTCGACCATGTGCTGCACCAGATCTGGACCGACCTCTTGGGCTTTGCCGGCATCGAGGTGCACCGGCGCATCCTCGGCCTCGCCCACAATGCCGATTTCGAGACCATCGAGGACGAGGATCTGCGAGCCTCCTGCGAGGCCAAGGCGCTGAAATTCGGCCGTCACATCGCCGTCAACCGGCGCCAGATTCACGGCATGGACGAGGTCAATAATCTGGCCGCTTTGATCGAACGGGAGAGCAGGATTTGAACGTCGGCGAGCGCCACTACCGCACCATCTGGCTGAGCGACGACCAGCGTTCGGTCGAGATCATCGACCAGCGCTGGCTGCCGCACGAGTTCCGGGTCGAGACGATCGGGAGCGTTGCCGGCATCGCCACCGCGATCCGTGACATGTGGGTTCGTGGCGCGCCGCTGATTGGCGTCACCGCGGCCTACGGCGTCGCCATCCAGATGGCGGACGATCCGTCTGACGAAGCGCTCGACGCGGTCTGGGAGACGCTGCACAAGACGCGGCCGACTGCGATCAATCTACGCTGGGCGCTGGACGAGATGCGGCGGTTCCTCAGGCCGATCGTATTGGGACAGCGCGCGGAGGCGGCCTATAAGCGCGCTGCCGAAATCGCCGACGAGGATGTCGATCTCAATCGCGCCATCGGCGAGAACGGGCTTGCCATCATCAAGGAGATCGCGGCACGCAAGAAGCCGGGCGAGCCGGTCAACATCCTCACCCACTGCAACGCCGGTTGGCTGGCGACGGTCGATTACGGCACCGCCACGTCGCCGATCTATCTCGCCGTCGAGGCCGGCATTCCGGTCCATGTCTATGTCGACGAGACGCGCCCGCGCAACCAGGGCGCCCAGCTGACCGCCTGGGAGATGGCCGGCCACGGCGTGCCGCACACGCTGATCGTCGACAATGCCGGCGGCCATCTGATGCAGCGTGGCGCGGTCGACATGGTGATCGTGGGCACCGACCGCACCACGGCCAATGGCGACGTCTGCAACAAGATCGGCACCTATCTCAAGGCGCTCGCCGCCTCCGATAATGAGGTGCCCTTCTACGTCGCTCTGCCCTCGCCGACCATCGACTGGACGGTGGGTGATGGCCTGACCGAAATCCCGATCGAGGAACGCTCCGGTGACGAGGTGTCGCTGGTCTGGGGCAAGACGGCGGACGGCAAGATTGCGCAGGTGCGGGTTTCGCCCGAAGCGACGCCGGCGGCAAATCCGGCATTTGACGTGACGCCGGCACGGCTGGTGACGGGGCTGATCACCGAGCGCGGTGTGGCCAAGGCTTCGCGCGAAGGGTTGAAGGCAATGTTCCCCGAACGCGGATAATCTCCCCCTCGAGGGGGGAGATGTCGCCAAAGGCGACAGAGGGGGTCGGCGCGTCCTGACGCGACCTCCCAGCACCGACAGATGACGCTAGCGCTCCAGTCGAACCGACCCCCTCTCGCCTGCCGGCCATCTCCCCCTCAATGGGGGAGATTAGCGCCTCACCGGCTGGCTACCGGATTTCAGCCCTGCAACAAGAATTGCGGCCTCGATGGCGGCTGACGGTTGCGGTTCTGGCGAAATCCGGCCAGAAGCATCTGGCCGGCAACCGGCCGGCCCGCGACGTTGCGCTTGAAACCAGATACGGGAGACTATTGGGTGGCTCGCATAACACTGAGACAATTGCTCGATCACGCCGCCGAGTACGGCTACGGCGTACCCGCTTTCAACATGAACAATATGGAACAGGGCCTCGCCATCATGGAGGCGGCCGAGGAGACCAAGTCGCCGGTCATCCTGCAGGCAAGCCGCGGCGCCCGCGCCTACGCCAATGACGTGGTGCTGGCCAAGCTGATCGACGCGCTGGTCGAAATCCACCCCGACATCCCGGTGTGCATGCATCTCGACCATGGCAACAACGAAGCCACCTGCGTCACCGCCATCCAGTACGGCTTCACCTCGGTGATGATGGACGGCTCGCTGAAAGAGGACGGCAAGACGCCAGCCGACTATGCCTACAATTCCGGCATCACCCGGCGCGTCGTCGACATGGCGCATTGGGGCGGCGTGTCGGTGGAAGGCGAGATCGGTGTGCTCGGTTCGCTTGAGAGCGGCGGCGGCGAGCAGGAAGACGGCCACGGCGTCGAAGGCGCGATCAGCCACGACCAACTCTTGACCGACCCAGTGCAGGCGGTCGAGTTCGTCAAGGACACCCATGTCGATGCGCTGGCTGTCGCCATGGGCACCAGCCACGGCGCCTACAAATTCTCGCGCAAGCCGGACGGCGCGGTGCTGGCGATGAATGTCATCGAGGAAATCCACCGCCGCCTGCCCAACATGCATCTGGTCATGCACGGCTCGTCCTCGGTGCCCGAGGACCTGCAGGAGATCATCAACAAATATGGCGGCCAGATGAAGCCGACCTGGGGCGTGCCGGTGGAAGAGATCCAGCGCGGTATCAAGCACGGCGTGCGCAAGATCAACATCGACACCGACAACCGCATGGCGCTGACCGGCGCCATCCGCAAGGTGCTGACCGAAAACCCGAGCGAGTTCGATCCGCGCAAATATCTGACGCCGGCGATGGCGGCGATGCGCAAGCTGTGCAAGGAGCGCTTCGAGCAGTTCGGCACCGCCGGCAATGCCCAGAAGATCAAGCCGCTGCCGGTAGCTGAGATGGCCAAGCGGTACAAGTCGGGCAGCCTTGATCCGAAGTTTGGGTGAAGTACCTGGCGCCTCTTCCTTCTCCCCTTGTGGGGAAGAAAGAAGAGCTCTTGACATAAAAAAGGCCGGGCGCGAAAGCGGCCCGGCCAAAAGAAGGTCAAGAACCTTCAGAGGGGAACACCGCTCGGTGGAATGGGAGGAAACCGCCGAACGATAATTCCTATATGCGCGTATTCGCGGCAGATGGCGACGAACGGCTTTCTAAAAGAACGTGAGATTCGGAAATTTCGTTCTCGTTTTGAAAGATTTCAGCCGGCTGAGCGCCGGTTTCCAGGAGATCGGCGTAGTGCCGGCGCGCCACGTCGGGATGCGAGCGCAGGCGGCTCTTCAGCACATTGGTACCGACATTGCGAAACAGCGGATTGTCGGGATCGCTGGCCGGACCCCGCGCCTCGGCCGCCAGTTCCTCGGGCAGGTTGAGCAGCGGGATCGTGGCGTCGAGCCGGGCGCTGAAGAAGAAGGGCACCGAAATCCGCTCGACACCGGCCGGTGGCGTTACCACGCGGTGGACCGTTGCTCTCAGATACCCGTTGGAGGCCAGCTCGAGCAGTTCGCCGATGTTGATCACCAGCGTGTCGGGCAGCGGATCGACGTCGACCCAGGCACCGTCATATTCGACCTGCAGCCCCTTGCTCTCGTCCTGCAACAGAAGCGTCAGGAAACCGCCATCCTTGTGCGCGCCGACGCCTTGGTTGTCGCCGGTGGCGTCGCGGCCGGGGTAGCGCACGATCTTCATGCGATGGTTGGGCTCGGCCCGGTAGACGGGATCGAAGGCGTCCTCGGCCTGATCGAGCGACAAAGCGAAGGCCCGGAGCAGCCGGATCGCCACCGCCGTCGCCTTGGCCTGCCATGCGAGTAGCGCCGGCTTCAGCTCGGGCAGCGTGGCCGGCCACTGGTTGGGCCCTTGCAGCCGCGTCCAGGCGGGCACGCCGGGGCCTTGTTCGATGGCCGGGCGTTCGACGCCGATGTCGAGCTGTTCGCGCCAGTCGGCCTTGCCTTTGGTCAGCTCGCCGCCGGCGCGCGTATAGCCGCGGAACTGCGAGGACTTCACCATTTCGATCGCCAGTTTGTCGGCTTCCGGCAAGGCAAAGAACCGGCGCGAGGCGTCGAGCACTTCTGCGGTATCCGCAGCCGATATGCCGTGGCCGGTCAAATAGAAGAAGCCGACATCGCGCGCGGCCGTGCGCAGGTCGAAGAGAAACGTTCGCCGCTCGGAAGCGCCCTGTTCGAGACGGCCGAGATCAAGCACGGGTACGATCCTGGGCATGGTCAAGCTCCTTGTTCCGCTGTCACGGTGGCACGCAGGCCGGTCCGATCAAAGCAACGCGCAATCCAATCTCGGCGCCGATAGAGAAAGCCGGCGCTGCGTTTGGCAGCCTGCCGGCAAATAACGTTCGTGGCGCTCATCCGCGCCGGTCCAGCCTGGCGACCAGCCGGTCACCGACCCACTGGATGCCGCAAACGAGGATGATCAGCACAATGACCACGGCGACCATGACGCTGGTCTCAAAACGCTGGTAGCCGTAGCGGATGGCGAGGTCGCCAAGCCCGCCGGCACCGATGGCGCCGGCCATGGCCGAGGCGCCGATCAGGGTCACCAGCGTCACCGTGAAACCAGCAACGATGCCGGGCAAAGCTTCGGGCACCAGCACCTCACGGATGATCGTCCAGCGGTTGCCGCCCATGGCGCGCGCCGCCTCGATCAGGCCGCGATCGACCTCGCGCAGCGACACTTCGGCGATGCGGGCATAGTAGGGCGTCGCCGCAATCGACAACGGCACGATCGCCGCCCAGGTGCCGATCGAGGTGCCGACGATCAGCCGCGTCACCGGGATCAGCGCCACCAGAAGGATGATGAAAGGCACCGAGCGGAAGCCGTTGATGACGGCGCCGAGCGCGCGGTTCACCCACAGGCTTTCGGCAATGCCGCCGCGCTCGGTGGCAATCAATGCCAGGCCGAGCGGCAGCCCGAAGACGAGCGAGATGAGGCCCGATGCCGCCGTCATCAGGACCGTCTCCCAGATCGAGCGCAGCAGAAGTTCAAACAGAACCGGCGACATGGCCAAGCACCTCCACCCGTGCGTCGCGGGCCTTCAGGAATGCGATTACTTTGGACAGATGTTTCGGATCGTTGCCCGCGACCGCAAGGAACAGC
This sequence comes from Mesorhizobium sp. M0016, assembly GCF_040324035.1. Taxonomy (NCBI): domain Bacteria; kingdom Pseudomonadati; phylum Pseudomonadota; class Alphaproteobacteria; order Hyphomicrobiales; family Phyllobacteriaceae; genus Mesorhizobium; species Mesorhizobium sp. M0016. The sequence goes on from NZ_JAMYVM010000008.1 coordinate 119,400, forward strand.
GTGCCGACCGGCTGCTGCTGGACATGGTCGATGCCACCATGGACGAGGCGGAACCGTCCCGGCACGGCCACCGCAAGATCGGACAGCAGCGGACCGCGCGCGGCCTCACCTGCGACGTCGACCCTGAGGATGAGCTCGGCGCCGCCTCCGGGAGCAAGCCGGCCGGCAATCTCGGCCGGCAGTTGCGGGCGGATGCCGCCGAGCAGGCTCCTGGTGATTTCGGAACGCGGCTCGGCAAAGACCGACCACACCGGGCCTTGTTCGACGATGCGCCCGGCATCGATCACCGCGACGCGGTCGGCGATCGAGCGGATCACCTCCATCTCGTGGGTGATGAGCAGGATGGTGAGGCCGAGCTGCCGGTTGATGTCTTTCAGCAAGGCCAGGATGGAGCGCGTCGTCTCCGGATCGAGCGCTGAGGTCGCCTCGTCGGACAGCAGCAGCGCCGGCCGCGCGGCCAGCGCCCTGGCGATGCCGACGCGCTGCTTCTGGCCGCCCGACAGCGAGGACGGATAGGCCTTCGCCTTCTCCGACAGGCCGACGAGGTCGAGCAATTCGGCGGCGCGCGCCAGCCGTTCGGCCTTTGGGCGGCCCTCGATCTTCAGCGGCAGCGCGACATTGTCCTCCACGGTCTTGGCCGACAGCAGATTGAAGTGCTGGAAGATCATGCCGATGCGACGCCGCAGCGGCTGCAATTCACGCTCGCCGAGCCGGCCGATCTCGCGGCCCTCGATGAAGACGTCGCCGGAGTCCGGCCGCTCCAGCCCGTTGAGGCAGCGGATCAGCGTCGACTTGCCGGCGCCGCTGCGGCCGATGATGCCGAGGATCTCGCCCTTGCGCACCGTCAGCGAGACGCCGTCGAGCGCAGGCGTCGCGCCAAAGCGGCGCTTGAGGTCGACCAGGCGTACGACATCTTCTTGCCCGGCCGATATATTGACCGGACCGGATGCCTCGGCCGTGACGTGCTGGTTCATCTCACTGTCCGTTTCAACGCTCGACAAAATGCGACAGCGGCCCGCTCAACAGCGGGCCGCCTGCTCCTGACAACCAGGCGCCAATCAATAGGCGCTGATCCCGGTGCCCTTGTAGACCTTGTCGAACTCGGCCTTGACCGCCTCGTTCTGGTAGGACGCGACCAGCGTCTTCACCCACGCCTCGTTCTCGTTGCCGGATTTCACGGCGATGAAGTTGCGGTAGGGGTTGTCGGCCACTGGCTCCTGGGCGATGCGGTTGTCCGGGCCGAGACCGCTCTTCAGCGCCCAGTCGGTGTTGACGACAGCCGCGTCGAGATCCTCGACCGAGCGCCCGACAATGCCGGCATCCAGTTCCTTGATGACGACCTTCTTCGGGTTCTCGGCAATGTCGGCGGTGGTCGCCAGGATGCCGGTGCCGTCCTTCAGCTTGATCACGCCTTCGTTCTGCAGAACGCGCAACGCGCGGCCCTCATTCGAGGGGTCGTTGGGCAAGCCGATGACGGCGCCTTCGGGCAGGTCGGCAACCTTGGTGTATTTCTTGGAGTAGAGGCCGATCGGCCAGACGCCGGTGTAGCCGACGCGCACGATGTGGTACCCTTGGGTCTTGATCTGGTTGTCGAGATAGGGCTGGTGCTGGAAGGCGTTGGCGTCGATCTCGCCGCGCTCGAGCGCCTCGTTGGGCTGGGTGTAGTCGTTGAACACCACGGTCTCGACGGTCAGGCCTTTTTCGGCGGCCTGGGCGACGACGACGCGCCAGACATCCTCATCCTCGCCGCTGATGATGCCGACCTTGATAGACTTCTTGTCCTCGGCGAAGGACGGCGTCGGCTGAGCCAGACCGGCAAGCGTGACGGCCGAGGCAAAAAGTGCCGCAAGGGCAGCTCGCCGGCTGATGGCTGAAAAAAGAAGAGAGCTGGAAGCGTTTCCGCGTTCGGACATTGTCGATCCCTCGTAATCCTGAAGTCATTGCGGCGAGGTGGAATACCAAGCCTTGACGACATCATCGGCAATGCTGCTTGCCGGATCAAAGAACCGCATTTCTTCTCAAACACGAAGCCGGGAATATTCTCTCAAAGATTTCGCAATTGCGAGAACGGTCACGCCGGACCGGTCAGAATGTCTCGACAAAGGGCCGCAGCTCGACCTCGAAGCTCCAGGCGCTGCGATGCTGGCGATGGGTCGCGAGATAGGTCTGCGCGATCGCATCGGGCGACAGCTGGCTGTCCGGTCGCTCGGGCTTCGTCCCGACCGGCTCGATCTGGCCGTCGATAATGAAATGGGCGACATGGATGTTCTTCGGGAAGAGTTCGCGCGCCATCGACTGAGCCAGACCGCGCAGGCCGAATTTCGGCATGGCAAAGCCGGCGGAGTTGGGAAAGCCCTTGATGCTGGCGGAGGCGCCGGTGAAAAGAATCGAACCGGAGCCGCGCGCAAGCAGCCGCCGCGCCGCTTGCTGGCCGACCAGGAAGCCGCCATAGGCGCCGACAAGCAAGGCTTGTTTGACCGCATCGGGATCGACCTCGGCGATCGGGCCGCGCGTGCGGCCGCTGGCATTGAAGACGGCAAGGGCCAGCGGGCCTTGCTTGTCGGCGGCGTCAAACAGGCCGGCGACGGAGGCCGGATCGGCGACGTCGGTTTCGACGGCCAGCGCGCCGGTTTCCCCGACCAGCGCCGCGAGTTTGGCCGTGTTGCGGGCGGCCAGCACCACACGATAGCCTTCCGTGGTGAGAAGGCGTGCCAAAGAGGCGCTCAGGCCCGCACCCGCGCCGGCGATCACTGCGACTTCGGATGCCATGTCGTTTCTCCTTGGCGATGACGTGTTCGTCTCATAGCTGGCGTCTTGAGCGGCGAGACGCAAGAACGACGTTGCTCGATTTTCGCTGTTCGGTGAAAAACCCTGCCGGCAGGTTCGGAGCAATCGACCGCGGCCAGGGTCTTGCCTGGCGAGACAATCCGTCCGACAGGTGATTGCGTTGGAATCGCAAACGGTGTCGCAAGGGAGTCGACCGTGGAACCAATCTGGGCCGTCGGCCTGATGACCGGCACCGTGCTTGACGGCAATATCGACGTGGCGCTGATCAAGACCGATGGCGAGCGGATCGCCGATTTCGGCACCTATACGCTGGCCCCCTACCCCGCAGCGATCCGTGCCTTGCTGGAGAAGACGCTGCGTCAGGCCCGGGTGTGGAATTTCGACGGGCCGGAGCCGGCGATCTTTGCCGAAGCCGAGGAGGCGCTGACGCGGGCGCAGTCGGCGGCGGTGAAGGACCTTGTCGAAAGCTACGGCCTGACCATGGGCGATATCGGCGTGGTCGGTTTTCACGGCCAAACCGTGCTGCATCGTGCCCCGCAACCCGGGCGGCGCGGCGATACGCGCCAGTTGGGCGATGGCGCGCTGATGCATTCCATTTTGGGCGCCAAGGTCGCCTATGATTTCCGCTCGGACGATGTGCGCGCTGGCGGCCAGGGCGCACCACTGGCGGCTGCCTACCACGCGGCGCTTTTGAGGGAAGCCGACGCCAGCGGGGACACCGCTGTGCTCAATCTCGGCGGTGTCGGCAACGTCACTTGGTGGGACGGCAAGGACAACATCGTCGCCTTCGACACTGGCCCGGCCAACGCGCCGCTCAACGATTTCATCAAGGCAAACGGCCTCGGCGAGATGGACCGCGACGGCGCACTGGGCGCGGCCGGCACCGTCGATGAAGTGCGGCTGGCCAAATTGCTCCAGCATCCGTATCTGACCAAGCCCTATCCGAAATCGCTCGACCGTTTCGACTTCGGCGCCGCCATGGCCGACGGCCTCGGCGCAGAGGATGGGGCGGCGACGCTGACGGCCTTCACCGTCTCGGCCGTCGGCAAGGCGCTCGATTTGTTGCCGCGCCGGCCGAAGCGGCTGGCGGTCAGTGGCGGCGGCCGCCGCAACCCGACGATGATGGCGATGCTGGCGAGGCGCGCCAACGTCGAGGTTGTGCAGGCCGAGACACTGGGCTGGAAAGGCGATGCGGTGGAGGCCGAATGCTTTGCCTTCCTTGCCGTGCGCGTGCTGCGCGGCCTGCCGATCAGCTTTCCCAGCACCACCGGCGTGCCGCGGCCGATGCAAGGCGGGCGGCTGGCAGGTTAGAGCTTCTTCTGCAGGAAGATGCGGCTGCGGCCGACGGGAAAGTCAGGCAGTTCGCCGAAGCGCCGGTAGCCTTGCCGCTCATAGACTTTGGCCGCTGTCGGATTGAACGTATCAATCCAGGCGTTTTGGCAGCCGCGCTTGACCGCTTCCTCCTCGGCAGCGCCCAGCATGTCGCCGGCCATATGCCGGCCGCGCAGGCGTTCGTCGACCCACAGCCACTGCACATAGAGCCAGCCCCAGGCGGTGTATCCCGAAATGCCGGCGACGACAGCGCCGTGCTCATCACGAACGAAGACGGCGATCGGCTTGCGGCCGGAGGGGCCGACATCGCCGTCATTGAACGCCGTCAGCCGCTCGGCCAGGAAGGCGAGGTCGTCTGACGAGGGGTCGGCAGTGGTTTCAAGCGTCGTCTTCATCCGGGCGGGGCTCGCATGGCAAGCCAAGCTCTAGCGAAGGACGGGATGAGAACGCAAGCTTTACGGCTTGATGGGCAGCGGCGATCGCCATGACCCCGCTGCTGCCGCAACCAGCATCAGCACGGCGGCGACGATGGCGCAGATGGCAAAGCCGAACGATGAATAAAGCGGCCCGAAGCTGGTGGTGCCGATGAAGACGGCGAGGTAGGTGACCGAGCTGTTCAGGCCCATGATGGTGCCACGGCGCGACGGATCGAGCGCGGTAAGGCGCATCACCAGCACGTTCAGGCCGAAATGATTGGCAAGGCCCCAGATGGCGATCATAGCCAGGATCAGCACGAAATTGCTGCTTGCGAGCGCGATCGCGACATAGACGACGGCGACCAGCAGATAGGCGAAAGGCATGACGCGCCGTGCGCCGATGCGGTCGATGACGCCGTCGAGGAAGGCCGCGGCGCCGAAGCCGGCGCCGTAGGCGAGTGCGGCCAGCGCATTGGCGCTGACGGGCTCGCCCAGATCCTGGTGCAGATGATCGCCGAGATAGCCGTAGACGCCGTAAAAAGCGGTCATGAAGGCGGTGCAGGCGATGAGCAGCGGCACGATGCCCGGAATGGCCAGCGCAACGAACGGCGACGGCGCCGGGCCGCTCTTCCTGACGTCGCTGAGCGAGGTCATCGACAAGGCAGCAAGCGCAATGGCGGAAAGCACCGCGACGGCGGCGAAGACGGCGCGCCAGTGCACGAGATCGGCAAGCACGGCCGACAGCGACACGCCGGCCACCATGGAGACCGTCCAGCCGGTCAGCACGACGCCGATCGTGCCGCTTTCGCGGCCGGGCGGCGCAATTGCCGCTGCACTGGCATAGATGGCCGGCATGGCGACGCCGGCGGCGATGCCGGCGACGGCCTGGGCCGCGACCAGCATGATCACCGTCGGCGCCAGCGCGCTGGCGAGAAGCCCGACCGTCAGCAACAGCAGAGCGCCCTGCAGCATGCGGCGGGCGCCGACGCCGTCGATATAGCGGGCGAGGAACAAAGCGCTGGCGGAAGTGCCGAGACCGAAGGCAGCCGACGCGGCCATCACCGCCGGCACGCTGGTGCCGAAGGATGCGGCGACTGCCGGAGCAATTGGACCCAGGACCAGCGAGTTCGAGCCGATGACGGCGATGCAGCCGGTCAGGAGATAGGCCAGCGCCGGGATCGGCTGATGGAGCGTTGCAGCTTGATGCGCGTTCGTCATCGGGTCATAATGGCCGAACTGAATTCCGCGACAACAAGGAATTTCGATATGGACGAAGAAACAGATGGGGTTCTGCAGAATAAGGTAGCTCCCCGAGAGCTCGACGCAATCGACCGAAAAATATTAGGCGTGCTGGTCGAGGATGCGACGATCAGCTACGCCGAACTTGGCGAACGCGTCTGCCTGTCGCCGCCGGCGGCGCATGAGCGGGTCAAGCGCCTGCGGCGCAGCGGCGCCATCCGCGGCACGGCTGTGATCATCGACCCGAAGGCGGTGAAAAAGCCGCTGCTCACCTTCGTGCATATCGATACCAAGGGCTGGGGCAAGACGCCGGAGCTGATGGCCGTTTCGCAATATCCTGAGGTCGAGGAAATCCATTCGGTGGCCGGCGACACCTGCCTGCTGCTCAAGGTCCGCACCGAGGACACCAGGGCGCTCGAAGGCCTGCTGGCGCGTCTCTACGAAACGCCCGGCGTCACCTCGACGCGAAGCTATGTCGTGCTGTCGACCTATCTCGAGCGCCCGGTGCAGCCCGAGATCACCGCGCAATGGCCGACGCCCCGGCATATGGCCACGCCGTTGTACTGATCTGCGCTATCTTCGTCTTGCCGGGGCCACAACAATCCTTCACAAACGGCACCCTATATTGATGCCAGGCATTGATTTGGGGTGACGAGAGGCGCGGCTTGGAATTCGAACTGAAAACCATCGAGGCGCTGGCCCCCGATCAGGCGTCGCTAAGCGCCGCCTCGAAGCTCACCAAGCGCTCGAACTGGCCGCGGCTGGAGAAGAACGAGCAGCAGGCGCTGATCTGGGGCGAATGCCAGGGCTCGGGATCCAACCCCTATCGCACCGTCGTCGACACCGGCGACCACGGCTACAAATGCACCTGCCCGTCGCGAAAATTTCCCTGCAAGCACACGCTGGCGCTGATGTGGATCGCCGCCACGGCGCCGGCCAGCTTCACATCAGCCGAAACAACGCCGGAATGGGTCAATGACTGGCTTGGCCGGCGCAGGAAGAGTGCGCCCCCGCCGGTCGACGCAAAGTCTGGCAGGGGCGCGTCTGGCAAGAGCATTGGCGAGGCCTCGCAGGCAGAGGAAAGCACCGTCGATGACGCCGCCGCGACGGAGCGCCGCGAGACGGCGCAGCGCAAGCGGGCGGAAGATACGCGCACCGCGGTGGCAGGCGCGCTGGACGAACTCGACCAGTGGATTGCCGACCAGCTGCGGCTCGGCCTTTCCGCCTTTGCCGACGCCAGCAGCGAGCGCTGCCGCCGCATTGCCGCCAGGCTGGTCGACATGAAAGCAACGGCGCTTGCGGGACGCATCGACGAAATCCCGGCCCGGCTAATGGCGCTGCGCAGCGAGGAACGGCCGGACGCGGCGATCCGCGAACTCGGCAAGCTGGTTTTGCTGGCCAAGGCCTGGCGCTCGGCGCCAGACGATCCCGAATTGAAGCGGCTGGTGTCGGCATCCGAAACCCGCGACCAGGTGCTGGCCAATCCCGATGCAAGACAGGTCGACAGCCAGTGGGAAGTCATCGGCGAGAAGATCGAGACCCGCCGCGACGGCCTTGTCAGCCATTCTACCTGGCTGCTCGACCTGAAAAGCCCGACGCCGCAATTTGCGCTGCTACTCGATTTCTTTCCGGCCTCGGCCGGCCGCCGCTCTGCCGCGTTCACACCTGGCGACCGGTTCGATGCAAGGCTGGTGTTCTATCCGTCACGCCAACGGCTGCGGGCGCTGGTAGCGGAGCGCAAGGGCGATGTCGTGTCGGGCGCCTGGCCGGATTTCGGCCTCGGCATTGTCAAGGATCCGCTGGCGGCGCATGCGGCGCACCAGGACGCAGCACCCTGGTCGACCGATAGCCCGCTGATGCTGCCTGCCGGCGCGATCCTGCTCGATGAGCGCGGCACCGCCTGGTGGCAAGCGGCGCACGACCCGCAAGGGATCGCCCTGCCTGTCGCCGGAACCGTCGATCAAACCGTGCTCGGTCTCGACCTTTCGGCAACGGCAGCCCTGTGGAACGGCGCGCGGCTCGATCTGCTCGCCGCGCAAAGCGGCTTCGGGAGGCTCGATCTGTCATGAACGAGCTCGAGCAAACCGGCCTGGCGACGATGCGCGACTGCTGGATCACCGGCGGAACTGCGTTCGATCTGGCGCCAGCCGCGTGGAAGGAAATCGCCGGCGGCGCAAGCCCGGACGAACGGGAGCGGCTGTTGCTGGCCATCGCCGCGCAGGCGCTCGATGTGGGCTTAAGGCCAGCCGCGCCGAAGTCGCTGAAGCGGCGCCCGCCGCTGCCGAGGCTTGGCCTGCCGCTGCTGCCGGAGCGGTTGCGGCCGCTGTTGCGGGCTGCCTTGAAGAACACCGCCGATGCGCGGCGCAAGGCGCGCGTGGCGACGCTCGTCGCCGGCCGTGGCTACGTGCTGCATCCGATGGACTGGATGCCGTCGGCATCAGACCAGAACAGCCCTGACATCTATGCGCCGTGGATCGACTGGCAGGCCAGCGTCGAGGGGCTGAAGATTGCGCCGCAGGAGCAACTGACGGTGCAGAACTGGGATGACTTTTACCCCGCCGCGCGCCGTATCGCGTTGACCGAGATGCGCCGTCGCGATCCGGCCACGGCCCGCAGCCTGATGGAAGCGAAGGCGCCCGGCGAGCCGGCGGAAGTCCGGCTGGCACTGATCGAACTCATGCATTTCGGCCTGACGCCTGAGGACGCGCCGTTCCTGAAAAGCCTGGCCACTGACCGCTCCGGCAAGGTGCAGGAACTGGCGAGCCGGCTGCTGGCGAGGTTGGGCGAGCACGGTCGTGTTGGTGGCGGTGCCGACGATCCCGTTGCCGAACTTGCCACCTTCATCGCAGAAGGCAAATCCGGCTTTATCCGCCGCCGCACCACCTACACCCCGGCAAAACTCAAATCCCCGGCGCAGGAAAAGCGCCGCGCCGAACTGTTCGAGACCTGCAATCTGGTCGACCTTGCTTCCCGATTTGGGGTCAGCGAACCCGATTTCATTGCAGCCTGGCAGTTCGGTGCCGACAACAATGCCGACATCCAGATCTCACGAATGGTCGCCGCGTCGGGCAGCGACGCTGCAGTAACGCAGATGGCCGACACGCTGATCGCCGAGGGTGGCAAGCCGGCACTGTTCGTGCTGCACCTGACACCGCGCCTGGATAGCCGCAGGAAGCGTGTCCTGGTCAGATTGATCCTGAAAGATACGCCGCAGTATGTTAGCACGCTCACCCTTGCCGAGGGCTTCGAAGCCAACTGGCTGGATTGGCCCGACCTGACGAACGGCCAGAGCTTGGCGGTGTTGCGTTCGGCTGTCGCCGGCAATGATGACGCGATGAAGCGAACCGTCGACGACCTGTTGGAAACTTTGGGCTTTCTGGCCACTGCGGCGACAGCGGAAAAATTGATCGAGCATGTCGTTGCGGCCGGCATGCCGCCGGCGGCAGCCTCGCTCGCTTTCCTGCGCCTCAACGCGGCCCTGACGGGAACCAACCCATGACAATCCGGAGAACAGCACCATGAACGCAGCCATCCGCCTCCCCGTCGAGCAGGCCTATGCCGCTGAACTGCAGGCGCTGGCGCGCAATGACGACAAGCAAAAACCTGCGGGATGGAGCCTCTCGCCAAAGGCCGTTCTGACCTACCTGCTCGGCGGCAAGGCAAGCGACGGCACCGTGATATCGCCGAAATATGTTGGTCGCCGCCGGCTGATGGAAACCGCGGTGGCGACACTCGCTACCGACCGCGCGCTGCTGTTGCTCGGCGTTCCCGGCACCGCCAAGTCCTGGGTGTCGGAACATCTCGCCGCCGCCATCATGGGCAACTCGACGCTGATCGTGCAGTGCACGGCCGGCACCGACGAGAACCAGATCCGCTACGGCTGGAACTATGCGCAGCTTTTGGCCAAAGGGCCGAGCCAGGAGGCGCTGGTGCCGACGCCGCTCTACCGCGCCATGGAGAGCGGCAAGCTATGCCGGCTAGAGGAACTGACGCGCATGGGCTCGGACGTGCAGGACACGCTGATCACCGTGCTGTCGGAAAAGATGATGCCGATCCCGGAGCTCAACACCTCGCTCTATGCCCAGCGCGGCTTCAACATCATCGCCACCGCCAACAATCGCGACAAGGGCGTCAACGAACTGTCCTCGGCGCTGAAACGCCGCTTCAATGTGGTGGTTCTGCCGCTGCCCGAAGACATGGCCGAAGAGGTGGCGATCGTCTCCAAGCGGGTCGACGAGATGGCCGGCGGCCTCGACCTGCCGGTGCCGAAGAATGTCGGCGAGGAGATTGCGCGCGTGCTGACCATTTTCCGCGAGCTGCGCTCGGGCGCAACCGCCGACGGCAAGGTGACGCTGAAGACGCCTTCGGGTTCGCTCTCGACCGCCGAGGCGATCGCCACCATGGTCGGCGGCCTCAGCCAGGCGGCGTGGTTCGACAGCGGCAAGCTCGGCGCCGAAGGCCTCGCCGCCAGCCTTGTCGGCGCCATCGTCAAGGACCCGGTGCAGGACAAGGTGGTGCTGGAGGAATATCTCGAAACGGTGCTCAAGAAGCGGCCGGACTATGCCGGCTATTACGCGGCGCTGAACGCAGCGATCTGAGGTCATGAGCGACGTCGCCTATTTCGGCATCCGCCATCACGGGCCGGGCTCCGCCGACAGCCTGGTGCAGGCGCTGCGGGACTTGCAGCCGGTCGCGGTGCTGATCGAAGGGCCGAGCGACGCGTCCGCCCTGCTGCCATTGCTGGCGCGCCCGCAGATGCAGCCGCCGGTGGCGCTGCTCTGCTACCCCGAGGACGATCCGGCCGCGACAAGTTTCTGGCCGTTCGCCGAGTTCTCGCCGGAATACCAGGCGGCGGTGTGGGCGGTGGAGAACAAGGCGGCATTGCGGTTCATCGACCTGCCGTCATCGGCACGGTTCGCGGCACCGGCAACCGACGACACCGACAAAACGGCTGACGCCGACAAGCCCGAACCCAAGGACGAAACCGGTGAGGATGGCGAGCCCGCATCGCATCGCGACCCGATCGGCACGCTGGCTGCGGCCGCCGGCTATGAAGATGGCGAAAGCTGGTGGGCCGACATTATCGAGCAGAATCCGCAGCCGGGTCCAATCTTCGCTGCCATCACCGATGCGATGACGACGCTGCGCGACGGCGAATGTGCGATCGCGCCGTTCGAGGCCAAGCGTGAAGCGCATATGCGATTGGAAATCGCCGCCGCGCGCAAGGAATTCGCCGGACCGATCGCCGTCGTCTGCGGCGCATGGCATGTGCCGGCCCTGCAGGCCGCGCACACGCAGAAGAACGACCAGGCGCTGATCAAGGGAATTGCCCGGCGCAAAAGCATCATGACATGGGCGCCATGGACCGGGCCGCGTCTTGCGCTGGGCTATGGTTATGGCGCTGGCGTCGTCGCGCCCGGCTGGTGCAAGCATCTGTGGCGCACACGAGGGCGGCGCGACGCCGCGACGCTGTGGCTGGCGACGATCGCGGCGGTGCTGCGGGCGAAGGGCCATCTGGTGTCGACCGCGTCGCTGATCGAGGCCGAGCGGCTTGCGCGCACACTGGCTGCCATTCGCGAGCGGCCGAAGCCCGGCTTCGAGGAATTGCGCGATGCCGCGATCGCGGCGCTGTTCAACGGCGAAGCGGTGCTGTGGGCGCTGGTCGAGGCCGAGCTGCTTTTGGGCGCGGATGTCGGCGAGATTCCGCCCGACACGCCGCTGGCGCCGCTGATCGAGGACCTGCAGCGCAACCAGAAGGCGGCGCGGCTGAAGCCGGAGGCGCTGGAACGCGAGCTGTCGGTCGATCTGCGCAGCGAAAGCGGACTGTTTCGTTCGACATTGCTGCACCGGCTGAACGTGCTTGGCGTGCAATGGGGCAGGCTGGCCGACGCCGGCCGCAGCCGCGGCACCTTTCGCGAAAAATGGACGCTGGCCTGGGAGCCGGAATATGCCGTGCGCCTGGTCGAGAACCTGATCTACGGCCCGACTATCGAAAAGGCCGCCAATGGCCGCCTGATCCAGATGCTCGGTGCGGCCGCGAGCCTCGACACGCTTGCCGCCCTTGTCCAGAGCGCCATTACGGCGGATCTGTCGGAGGCCGCGAGCGCCGGCCTTGTAGCGTTGGAGGCGCGCGCAGCGCACAGCAGCGAATGCCTGGAGATGCTGGCCTCGGTGCCGCCGCTTGCCGACATCATCCGTTACGGCGAGGCGCGCAAGACCGAAACCAACCGGCTGTCCGGTTTGTTGGAACGGTTGATCGTCGAAGGCGCGATCGCGCTGCCCTATGCGGTGCGCGACCTGGACGAGCAGGCCGCCACCACGCTGGTCGGTGCTGTGCGCAAGGCCGACACGGCGATCCGGCTGGTCGAGCCCGGCGAAGGCGTGCTCGATGCATGGCGCAACGGCCTGACCGGCGTGCTGGAAGGTCCGGGCTCGACGGCGCTGCTCGCCGGCTGCGCCGCGCATCTGCTCTATGAAGCCGGCCAACTGTCGGCAGAGGACGCCGCCGGGCTGCTCGGACGCAGGCTGTCGCCGGGGACGCCGGTCGCCCAGGCAGCGGGGTTCTTCGAAGGTTTCTTCAGCACTGCCGGCCAGCGGCTGATCTACGACGAGGGCCTGCGCGGCGCCGTCGATGGGTGGCTGAAATCGCTCGACGAGGAAGCTTTCATCGCGCATCTGCCATTGCTGCGCCGCGTCTTCTCCAATCTGGACTCGATGGAGCGGCAGCGGTTGATCGAGGCCGTGCTCGGCCGCACCGCAAGGTTGCCGGCCGGCCTGACGCCGGCGCCGGATGGCGGCGAGGGCTGGCGCCGTCACCTGGAGCGGCTTGGGCCATTGCTGGCGGGCGGAGTGTGACAATGGATGACGAAGCCGAAGTGCCCGAACCCGGCCCAGCATCCTCCGATAGCGGGCGCGAGCGCCGCTGGCGGCTGGCGATCGGCGCCGATGACGAGGCTTCCTCCCTTTCCAGTGATGACAAAAAACTGTCTTCGGCGCTCGATGCGCTTTACGGCGACGGCGCCAATGCCGATGCCGACCCGCGCAAGCGGCGCGGCGGGCTCGGCCGCTCGGCGCCACGCGTGGCGCAATGGATGGGCGATATCCGCTCCTTCTTTCCCGCCCAGGTGGTCCAGATCGTCCAGAAGGATGCCTTTGAGCGGCTGAACCTGAAGCAGATGCTGATGGAGCCGGAATTCCTCAAGGCGATCGAGGCCGACGTCAACCTCGTCGCCGACCTGATCTCGCTGCGTTCGGTGATGCCGGCCAAGACCAAGGACATCGCCCGCACCATCATCGCCGACATCGTTGCCAAGCTGATGCAGCGGCTGGAGCAGAAGACCGCCGAGGCGATCCGTGGCGCGCTCGACAAGTCGCGACGCACCAACCGGCCGCGCCAACGCGACATCGACTGGCCGCGCACCATCTCGGCCAATCTTCGCCACTACCAGCCTGAGCACAAAACCGTCGTGCCGGAAAAACTGGTCGGCTTCATGCGCAAGCAACGCCGGCTGGTCGATCTCGACGAAGTGGTGCTGTGCGTCGACCAGTCCGGCTCGATGGCGAGCTCGGTGATCTACGCCTCGATTTTCGCCGCGGTGATGGCGTCGCTGCCGGTCGTGCGCACCAAGCTGGTGTGTTTCGACACGGCCATCGTCGACCTGACCGAAGAGCTCAGCGACCCGGTCGAGGTGCTGTTTGGCGTGCAGCTCGGCGGCGGCACCGACATCAACCAGGCGGTCGCCTATTGCGCCGACCGCATCGAGCGGCCGACCAAATCCCACTTCGTGCTGATCACCGACCTCTATGAGGGCGGCAACGGCCAGGACTTGCTGCGGCGGCTTGCGGCGCTGGTCCGGTCCGGCGTCAATGTCATCGTGCTGCTGGCGCTGACCGATCAGGGCCGGCCGGGCTATGATCCGGCGATGTCGGCTTCGGTCGCGGCACTTGGCATACCGGTCTTCGCCTGCACGCCGGACCTGTTTCCCGACATGATGGCGGCGGCGTTGCGGCGCGAGGATATCGGCGCCTGGGCAGCCGGCGCCGACATCAAGCTGATCCGCGCCGAGACGGAGCCGAGCAGTCAGGCCTGACTATTCGAACGAATAGGCAAACCCGTCAGTGGAAGCGCTGACGGTCACCTTGGTCATCTTCTCGCCGTCGAGCGACCGGTTCAGCACGCCGCGGCTGAGTTCCGGCAACAGCGTGTTGGTGAGGATGGCGTCGATCATGCGGCCACCGGACTCGATTTCGGTGCAGCGCGCCCTGACCAGCGCCATGACGCCGTCGCCGATCACCAGTTCGGCGTCGTGGCTGGCGCGCAGCCGCCGCGCGATCTTGCCGAACTGATGGCGGGTGATGGCCTCGATCATCGAATCCGAGAGCGGATAGTAAGGGATGGTCACGACGCGGCCGAGGAAGGCCGCTGGAAACACCTTCAGCAGTGGAGCGCGCAGTGCAGCATCGAGGCCGTCGAGCCCTGCCCTCACCGTGCCGTTGCCGGTCCGCTCCATGATGACTTCGGAGCCGACATTGGACGTCAGCAGGATCAGCGTGTTCTTGAAGTCGATGCGCCTTCCCTCGCTGTCATCCATCATGCCCTTGTCGAAGACCTGGAAAAAGATCTCGTGGACGTCGGGATGCGCCTTCTCGACCTCGTCGAGCAGGATCACCGAATAGGGTTTTCGGCGCACGGCCTCGGTGAGAATGCCACCCTTGCCGTAGCCGACATAGCCGGGCGGTGCGCCCTTGAGCGTCGAGACGGTGTGCGCCTCCTGGAATTCGGACATGTTGATCGAGATCAGGTTCTGTTCGCCGCCATAGAGCGTCTCGGCCAACGCCAGGGCCGTCTCGGTCTTGCCGACTCCCGAGGGGCCGCAGAGCAGGAACACGCCGACCGGCTTTTCCGGCGCTCCGAGCCCGGCGCGGCTGGTCTGCACGCGCTTGGCAATCATCTCCATGGCGTGATCCTGGCCGACGACACGTTCGGACAGCGTGGTGGCCAGCTTGAGCGCCTTTTCGGTCTGGCTGGACAGCATCCGTCCCGTCGGGATGCCGGTCCAGTCCTGGACCACGGCAGCTACCGCATTGCGGTCGACCGACGGCAGGATCAGCGGCGTCTCGCCTTGCGCGGTGGCAAGCTCGGCCATGAGTTCACGCAGCCGCGCCAGATCGGCGGCAGGATCTGACGGCGCAGCTTCGGCAGCCGGCGCTTCGGTCTCGGACGTTTCGGCCTTGGGCGTCTCGGCCTTGGGCACCTTGGTCTTTTCTTCGTCCGGCGCTGCCGGTTCGGCTTCGGCCTCAGCTGTCGCCACCGCATCGAGCGGGACGCCGTCGCCGCGCAGCCGCGCGCGCAGTTCGAGGATCTCGGCAACCAGCGCCTTTTCGCGCTCCCAGCGCTCCTCGGCGGCGGCGAGCATGGTCCCGGCTTCAGTGAGCCCGGCCTCGACCCGCGCCTGCCGGTCAGTTACTTCGATGCCGATCGCGGCCTCGCGGCCGATGATGCCGCTTTCGACTTCCAGCGCCTGGCGGCGCCGCAAAATGTCCTCGACCTCGGCCGGCGTCGCATGCTGCGAGATCGCCACCCTGGCGCAAGCGGTGTCGAGCAGGCTGACCGCCTTGTCGGGCAATTGCCGCGCCGGGATGTAACGATGCGACAGGCCGACCGCCGCCTCGATCGCCTCGTCCAGGATCTGCACTTCGTGATGCTGTTCGAGCACGCCGGCTACACCGCGCAGCATGAGCACAGCGACCGCTTCCGACGGCTCATCGATCTTGACCACCTGGAAACGGCGGGTCAGCGCCGGGTCCTTTTCGATGTGCTGCTTGTACTCGGCCCAGGTGGTTGCGGCGATGGTGCGCAATTCGCCGCGCGCCAGCGCCGGCTTCAAGAGATTGGCGGCATCGCCGGTTCCGGCGGCACCACCGGCGCCGATCAGCGTGTGCGCCTCGTCGATGAACAGGATGACCGGCGTCTCGGATGACTGAACTTCGTCGATCACCGCCTTCAGGCGCTTCTCGAACTCGCCCTTGACGCTGGCGCCGGCCTGCATCAGGCCGACGTCGAGCATACGCACGCTGATGCCCTGCAGGGGCGGCGGCACGTCGCCCTGGGCGATGCGCAGGGCAAACCCCTCGACCACCGCGGTCTTGCCGACACCGGCCTCGCCGGTCAGGATCGGGTTGTTCTGCCGGCGCCGCATCAGGATATCGATGATCTGCCGGATCTCCGGGTCTCGGCCGACGACCGGGTCGATCTTGCCGTCATGGGCGCGCTGGGTGAGGTCTGTGGCGTATTTGGCCAGCGCGGAGTCCCCGCCCGGAGCTCGCCGCGGCGCCTCCGCGGTGGGAGCCACTGCTGCCGTGGCGCCGGCTTCGAGCGAACCGTCCACCACCTCGGCAAAGCGGGCGATGACCCCGTCGGCGTCGATCTTGTCGAATTCGCCGCTGATCTTCGCCACCAGGCCTTCCAGCACCGGCGTCTTCAGGCAGGCGAGCACGACATGGGCGCTGCGGACCTCCTCCATGCCGAATTCCAGCGTCGCCAGATTCCAGGCTTCCTGGATGGCGTGGAAAATGTGGTCGGAAAATTCCTCGATCGAGGTGGCGCCGTAGGGCAGCTTGTCGACGGCGCGGGTCATTTCGCTGGTAAGCCGGCTGGCATCGACGCCGGCATCGGCAATGATCATCTGCACATCCGAACGCTCGGACAGCACCAGTTGTTCTATGAAATGGACGAGTTCGACGTAAGGATTGCCGCGCAGCTTGGCGCTGTCGGCGGCGGCCTTGAAGGCGCGCAGGCAGACCGGATTGAGCTTGCCAACCAGTTCCTTGCGTTTGAACCCCTGCGACGACCGGCGCTGTTCCATCGAACGTGCTCCTGCAATCTGCCCCGTCGACAGCCTGCCACATAAGCAGCCGCTTGACAAAGCGCTTGATGCAGCCGGCCTTTTCCCTTTGTGGAGAGTCCCGCGCCGCCAAATGCAGACAACCACGATTTTTTCTAATCCTATGCGATGCGCTTCACATACGAGGTTGGCCAAGCACGCCATGAATTGCGCCATCCGAGACGCAGTTGCACCGACATTCATTAGCGCTCGTTAACTTTTGAGCGGATGGCGAATTGTGGGAATATGCAACCGTGTGCTAACGTTGGGTCACGTACGGTTTTAGAGCCGGTCGCCGGGGGTATCTGTGATCGATCTCGCACTCTGGCTTGCTCCGCTGGACGGTGAAAATCCGTCAGGCGAAGACTTGCGCAACGATCCGGCTTTTCATGAGCTGGAGCGGCTCACGGAGCCGCAGGTCAAGGTCGTCCATGACGGGCGCAACAAGCCAGCCGCGCAATCGACCATTCCGGTCGACTGGCCTGCCGTGCTCGGCAAGGCCGAGGAGTTGCGTTCGCATGGCCGCGACCTGCGCCTGCTCGTCATTGTCGCCCGGGCGCTGGCCAATGAAGAGGGATTGGCCGGACTGGCACAGGGCCTGACCCTGATTGCAAGGACCTTCGAGACGCATTGGGAGACGATGCACCCGGCGCTGCGGGCCAGCCCCCAACCACGCGAGGCCGCCCTGCGCCGCCTCAACGCGCTGGCCGACCTGCAGAACGGCCAGGAAGGCCTGCTGGCGAACCTCAGGCAGATGGTCTTCTTCGCGCCGCGTCCCATCGGGCCGATCAGTGGACGCGATCTCGAACAGGGTGCGCTCGACGATCGCGTCATGCTTCAGGAAGCGGCGTCGGGATTGAATGCCACGGAGAAGGCAGCGCTGGTCAGCGCGCACGGACAGCTCCTGAACCGGGTGGGCAGCGGTTGTGCCGCCTATCAGGACCATGCCGGTGAACAGATGACGGCGCTCATCGCCGGGGCGCACGCAGCGATCGAGGCGCTCGACGCAGTCGATGCGGCGCTGAATGCCCGCCTCGACAGCAACGGGGCTGCCGTCCCGGACCTGAAGCGGTTTTTGCAGCGCGTGCTGACGACGCTGGAACGCAATACGGCGGTCGAGACCACGGAAGAGGCAGCGACGAAGGGGGCGGCCAGCCCGGCTGCTCCCCCGGCAAGCCCGGCCGCGCCGGTCAGAAACGGTCATGGAGCCGAGACGATGGCAAGCTACGCGGAGACCGGTGCGGGGCTCCCGGACAGGATTTCCTCGCGCGACGATGTGGTGAAGTGCCTCGACCTTGTGGTCGCGTTCTACGACCGCACTGAGCCGTCGAGTCCGATCCCGCATCTCGCCCGCCGGGTGCGCAGGATGGTGCACATGGATTTCGTTGAACTGATGGAAGACCTCGCCCCGTCGGGGCTCAAGGAATTCCGGCTGCTCGCCGGCGTTCCCGACGCCAAGAAGACTGCCCAGAAGGATGAAAGGTAGCAACACATGCCAGCCGAAAGCAAAGCGAAGGTCATCGAGCGAAATCGCGCCCCGCGCGTGCAGATCGCCTACGATGTCGAAACCTACGGCAGCCCGACGACGATCGAACTGCCGTTCGTCATGGGCGTGATGGCCGACCTGTCGGGCGCATCGCAGACCAGGGAAGCGTCCAAGACGGTGCTCGACCGTTCCTTTGTCGAGACCGATGCCAACCGCTTCCCCAAATTCATGGAAGCGCTGGGGCCCAGGGTCAAGGCGCGGGTGAAGAACACGCTGCCGCAGGCCGAGGGACAGGAGCGCGACGAAAAACTGGCGCTCGACCTGACCTTCACCAAGATGGGCGATTTCGCCCCCGACAAGATCGCCGAACAGGTCCCGCAACTGGCCGAAATCCTGAAGATGCGGCGCCAGCTCGAGGAGCTGCTCGGCTTCATGGACGGCCGCGTCGATGCCGAAAAGCGCATCGCCCAATTGCTGAACAACCAGCCGCTGCTTGGCCAGATCGCCGCCCAGGCGCTGTCCGACGACAAGGGTGAGGAATAGATCATGGCCGAACAGCAAAAGACCGCAGCATCCGTCGCCGAGGCCGAGGCCGTCGATCTCGGCGAATTCAGCCAGCTCTTGGAGAAGGACTTCAAGGTCAAGAAGGACGACAGCGAGAAGCTGCAGCAGCTGGTTCGCAACCTGGCTCTGGCGGCGCAGTCGCGCTCCGAGACGACGACGATTTCGTCCAACTCGATCAAGTCGATCAAGTCGTTGATCGCCGGCATCGACAAGATGCTGACGACCCAGGTCAACGAAATCCTGCACGCGCCGGAAGTGCGGCAGATGGAAGGCACCTGGCGCGGCCTCTGGTACCTCATCAACAACACCGAGACGGATCAGAAGCTGAAGATCCGGGTGATGAACATTTCCAAGGAGCAGCTGGCCGATACGCTCGAAGACTATGAAGGCCAGATGTGGGACCAGAGCCCGATCTTCAAGAAAGTCTACACCGACGAGTATTCGATGCTCGGCGGCGAACCGATCGGCTGCGTCATCGGCGCCTACGAGTTCTCCAACCACCCGCGCGACGTCGGCCTGTTGCGCAACATCTCCGGCATCTGCGCCTCGGCGCACACGCCGTTCATCGCCGCCGCCTCGCCACGGCTGTTCCGCATGGACAGCTGGCAGGAACTGCCCAACCCGCAGGACCTGCAGCAGATCGTCTCCAACCCGGCCTACGCCTCGTGGCAATCGCTGCGCGAGAGCGAGGATGCGCGCTATATCGGGCTGACCATGCCGCGCGTGCTGGCGCGGCTGCCCTACGGCTCGGAGACAGTCCCGGTCAAGGGCTTCTCCTTCGAGGAGGAAGTGCAGGGCGATCACAACAAATATGTCTGGATGAACGCTGCCTTCCCGATGGGCGTCAACATCAACCGCAGCCACAAGCTCTATGGCTGGGGCACCCAGATCCGCGGCGTCGAAAATGGCGGCACTGTGCTTAACCTGCCGGTGCACTCCTTCCCGACCGATGACGGCTCGATCGCGATGAAATGCCCGACGGAAGTCGCCATCGACGACCGGCGCGAGGCGGAACTGGCCAAGCTCGGGCTGATGCCGATCCTGCACCGCAAGAACACCGATCTCGCGGCCTTTATCGGCGCCCATTCGCTGCAGGATGACGAGACGCGGGCGGGCCGCCTGGTCGACCCCGACGCCCAGTCCAACGAGCGGCTCTCCGCCAACCTGCCCTATCTGTTCCCGGTCTCGCGCTTCGCCCACTACCTCAAGGCGATTGCGCGCGACAAGGTCGGATCGTTCAAGGAACGCACCGACATGCAGATCTGGTTGACCGAATGGATCAACCGGTACGTGCTGGCCAACCCGGCGTTCGCCGACGACAAGGCGCGCGCCAAGCGTCCGCTTGCCGCCGCCGAGGTGCAGGTCGACAGCGTGGAGGGCCGGCCGGGCTACTACAACGCCCGCTTCTATCTGCGCCCGCACTACCAGCTGGAGGGCATCAACGCCTCGCTCAGGCTGGTGTCGGAATTGCCGTCCGTGAAGACCTGATTGCAGCAACCAAACCTTTGTTTGAAAGCGGTGGAGAACGAAAATGCCCACAATGAAGATCGACGGTTTTCTGAAAGTTCCGGATATCAAGGGGCCTAGCACACGCGACGGCCATGACGACGAGATCGAAATCCATGGCGTCGATTACAAGATGGTCGCGCCCTACGACCCCAATTCCCTCTCGCGCCGAGGCCGCGTGTCGATGGGCATGATCAAGTTCACCAAGCACTATGACAAGGCCTCACCCTATCTGGCCAAGGCCCTGTTCGAAAACAAGGCGCTGGACGAGGTCAAATTCTCCGCGCGGCGGACCATCGACGGCGAGAGCAAGGACTATCTGGTCGTTACCCTGACCGACGCCTCGATCATGGAATACGACATGTCGCAGGCCGATGATGAAGCCGACCTGATCCAGGAGGAAGTCTCCTTCGCCTACAAGAAGATCAAGTTCGTCTATGACGACAATGACGAAGCCGAAATGGATGTCTATGTCGGCAAGTGAGGGGCGAGCAAAGCGCCCTGCCGCCGACAAGGTACAGGCGGGCGGTTCACGGGCCAAGCGCGAGGCGGTACAGCCTTCGCTGTGGGACCGCCTCGTCAACGATCTGCCGGGCCTGAGCTCGGAGATAGACGGGCTCAGGCAGGCTCTGCAGGAGGAGCTTGGCGCAGAGCGCCTGGACGAGCTGCTGGCAGACGGACCGAGGCGCATCGACGCCGATGACGCATTGAACCCCGATCAGAAGCGCCGGCTGCACCGGCTGGCGTTTCAGAACCGGCACCGTGGCGAGCTTGAAAGCCGAGGCATCGTGGTGTCGCCCGATGTGCTGCGCGAGGCCGTGCGGCGCGACATCGAGGCGCTGTTCAACACCGAGCGTTTCGAATCCGCGCCGCTGCTATCAGATCTCGAGGCCGAGCAGATGACCGACAGTCCGACATCGCTGGCCGACTTTCCGGAGGTGCGCCGCAGCGTTGTCAATTATGGCGTGCCGTCCTTCTCCGGCCGGTCGTCGCGCGACTTCGATCGCGATGTTCTGGCACGCGAGATCCGCGCCGTGCTCGCCGCATTCGAGCCGCGGCTGAAGGAGAGCGCGACGAAAGTCACGGTCAACCTCGGCGACAAGACCGGCCTGAAGATCGAGATCGACGCCGTGCTGATCATGACGCCGACGCCCGAGCGCATGCGCCTGCGCACGACGATCAATCTCGACAACGGACTGGCGCGCACCGAGTTCAGGGAAGCCTGAGAGATGGACCGGGTCTTCGTAGAATATTACGAGGAGGAACTGTCCCACATACGCGGGCTGGCGGCGGAGTTCGCCGACATGCATCCGGCAGTTGCCCGCAATTTGTCGCTGGATACGGTGCCGTGTCCCGACCCCTATGTCGAGCGGCTGCTCGACGGCGTCGCCTTCCTCGCCGCGCGCACGCGCCTGAAGGTGGATGCCGAGCGCTCGCGGTTTTCGCGCAGCATCCTCGACGTGCTTTATCCCGATCTCGTCACGCCGGTGCCGGCAACCGCCATGGTGGTGCTGAAGCCCGGCCAGCAGGTGCAGACAATGCTTGCCGGCCACGTCGTCAAGCGCGGCACGCGGCTGGTCTCCAGCCTGCAGGCCGGCCTGTCGACACGCTGCACCTTCACCACCGCGCAGGACATGACGCTGTTTCCGATCGCGATCAGTTCGGTCGGCTATTTCCAGGACCGCAGCGCGCTTGCCGCCGCCGGCATCGGCCCGATCGCCGGCAAGGCCGGCGAAGCGGCACTTCGCATCACGCTGGCGCGGACCGGCAAAGGCAAGCTCGACGAACTGGCGCTCGACCGGCTCGACTTCTATTTCGCCAACCGCACCAAGGCGCCGCTGATCTTCGACGCCATCTTCGGAGTCTGCTCTGGTGTCGGCGCTCGACCGGAAGGCAAGACCAATCCATTGTCGCCGCTACCGCCGCCGGAGATGGTCGGCATTGCCGATGCCGAGGCGCTGATGCCGCGCACGCGGCCGACCTTCGAAGGCTACCGCCTGCTGCGCGAATATTTCATGATGCCCGAGCGCTTCCATTATGGGCGCGTCACCGGCTTGCTGCCGGTCGTGCGCAAATGCCAGGCCGGGCTCGAAATCATCTTCCTGTTCCGGCGTCCGGTGCCCGAACTCGCCGATCTGACGCCGGCGGATTTCGATCTCTTCGCCACCCCGATCATCAATCTCTTCGAGCGCGAGTGCAACATCGTCGAGCTCGACCAGCGCAAGACGCGCCAGGTGCTGCATGCCGACCGCACGCGGGCGCGCGACTTTGAAATCTACCGCGTCATCCGCGTCGAAGACGCCGATGCCGAGGGACCCGACGCGGAGATACCGGAACTCTTCAGCCTTGGGCAAAATCGCGGCAGCGGCTGGGTCTATTCGACGGAGCGGCGGCCGCGCCGGCCGACCGAGGACGAGCGGCGCCAGGGCGTGACGCGGACCTCCTATGCCGGCGACGACGTCTTCCTGGCGGTTTCGCGCCCAGTCAACAGTCAGGCCAACCGGCCGCTCAAGCGCGTCGATATCATGGCGCTTTGCACCAATCGCGACCTGGCCATCCTCGACGACACGCCGACCCTGACGCTGGAAGCCGGCGACCCTGTGGAGACGGTCCGGCTGCTCGGCGCATTGCGTTCGCCGCAGCCGGCGATCCCGGCAGCGCTGCCGACCGGCGCCGACGGCGAGTCGCGCGCCGACGACCTGGCCTGGCGGCTGGTGTCACAGCTGGCGCTCAACTTCCTCAGCCTGGCCAAGGAAGGCCGCGGCGTCGATCCGCTGCACGCGCTGCTCGATCTCTATGCCGAGCGCGGCGACCCCGGGCTCGCCCGCAATGTGCGCTCGATCGTGCGCATCGACTCGCGCGCGGTGATCGAAAGGCTGGCGATCGAAGGGCCGATGTGCTTCGGCCGCGGCACGGAAGTGACGCTGCATGTCGACCAGTCGGTGCTGGCGGGACAGAGCACTCTGCTGCTGTCGGGCCTGCTGTCGCGGCTGTTTGCCCGCCATGCCGGCATTAACGGGTTCGTGCGCACGCGCACGCGGTTGCTCCAGAAACAGGAGGATGTGCCATGGCCGATGACGCCCGGCAATCGCTACCTGATCTAGAGCGAGCCGCAACCCTGTCCGAGAGTTTCGACTTTTTCGAACTGCTGCGCCGGCTCGAACGGCAAGGCGGCCTGTTCGGCCATTCCGGCCGGCCGGACCGCGAGCCGGCAAGGCTCGGCCAGAATGTGCGGCTGTCCTTCGCAGTGCAGGACGTGGTGGATTTCCGCGAGCCGACGGACAAGTCGCCGGCACGCGTCACGGTCAACAATCTCGGCCTGCTCGGACCCGAAGGGCCGATGCCACTGCATCTGACGCGCTGGGTGCTCGATCGCCTGTCGCAACGCTGGTATGCCGGCGCCGAGGCGCGGCAGACGAGCGACACGACCTTCGTCGATTTTGTCAATATCCTGCAGCACAGGATGATCGCGCTCTACTATCGGGCCTGGGCGGATGCGCATCCGGCCGTGCAGGCCGAACGCGGTGTCGGCGGCCGCGTCCGTTCCATGCTGGAAGCGATGGCCGGCATCGGGCTGCCGGGCACGCAGGATGCCGAACTCGATACAGTAAAACTTCGCCAGGCCGCCTCGCTCGCTGCCCAAGTCGACGGCCCCGAGCGACTGACGCTGTTCCTGGCCGAAGCCTTCAAAGTGCCGGTGGTGCTGAAGGAGTTCGTCGCGGCCTGGATGACCATCCCCAAGGCGCTGCAGACGCGGCTTGCCGGCAGCTATGCCACGCTCGGCCGCAGCGCCACCATCGGCCCGCGCAGCTTCAGCCGGCAGAGCCGCATCGAGCTGCGCATCGGCGCGCTCAGCTATATCGATTACAAGGCCTTCCTGCCGGGCGGTGAGCGGCTGAAGCTGTTGAAGCAGGCGGTGCGCGACCTGATCGGCGAGACCATCGATGTCGATCTCAGGATCGTGCTTGCGGCAAAGGCAGTGCCGCCGGCGAAGCTCGGCACCGTCCAGCTTGCCCGCACCACCTGGCTGGCGCGACCGGTCGAAAAGGGGGACGCCGACGACATGCGGTTGCGGACCATCGTCGGCTGGCGGGAAGAGGTGGCGGCATGAGCCTGCTTCTGATTCTCGAACAGGGACCACGCGCGCAAGTCACGCGGCAGGCGCGGCTGGACGAGGGCGAGCTGGTAATCGGCCGCAGCGCCGACGCCGACTGGCAGATCAACGATCCCGACATGTTCGTCTCGCGCGCCCACTGCAAGATCACCAGCAAGCAGGGCGGCTATTTCGTCACCGATACCTCCAGCAGCGGGTTGTTCATCGACGATGCCGCCAGCCCGCTCGGCGCGGGAAATACCGCGCGCCTGCAAAGCGGCATGCGACTGCGACTGGGCGACTATGTGGTGTGGGTCGATTTGCAGACGGCGAAGACCGAGGCGCCGGCCTCCAGGCCTTCAGCGCCTGCCAGTAAGCCGGCGGCGTCGCGGGCGCCGGTCAGCCTCGGCGGCGACGATTTCTTTTCGTCCACCACGGAAGAAGAGCCGGGACGGCCACGCCCTGCCAACCTGCCCGATCCATTCGAAAAGCCGGTGCCCGGCGCATTCGCGCGTGCGCGGTCCGATGAACGCAGCTCGCAGGCGTTCGACGATCCGTTCAGCCTCGACCCTGTGGCAACGCCGGTGGCCGAGCCCACTGACAGAAACGGCGCCAAGCCATCGTTCGACGATCCCTTCGGCCTCGACTCCGCGCCGCGGTCGAGAGAGCCGAGCAGATCCAATCCTGAGAAGCTGCCGGCCTACGATGACGGGTTTGGTTTCGGCCCTGCCGGGTCCACCAGCCTCGACGCCGGCGTGACGGATGGCGGTGCAACCGATGCGCCCTCGCCTGCCCCCTCTGCAGCGCCCTGGGATCTGCCAGTCCGCGCGGTCGAGCCATCGCCACCGCAGCCACCGCCTCCCCCGTCTCCACCGCCACCACGCGCTCCTGTCCGCCAATCCGCGGCGCGGCCGTCAGCCGGACCGTCGGACGCGGAATTGCGCGCCGCTTTCCTGCGCGGCATGGGCATGGACGAGGCCGATTTTCCCGGCGGCGATCCGGTGGCCGACATGGAAAAATTCGGCCGCGAGTACCGGCTGATGATGGAAGGGCTGATGCAGCTTTTGCGCAAGCGCGCCGAAGAGAAGGGCAACGCTCGCGTCGCTCAAACGGTGGTTGGCGCATCCGAAGTCAACCCGCTCAAATTCCTGCCCTCGGTCGACGATGCGCTGGTAACCATCCTGGCCGAGCGCAGCCCCGGTTTCCTCGGCGCCGAGGCGGCGATCAAGGACGCGGTGCGCGATCTGGCGCAGCATCACGTTCGCGCCTGGCGCGGCGTGCAAGGCGCGCTCAAGCGCATGATCGACCGCTTCGATCCGGCGGCGATCGAGCAGGAACTGAAGTCGAGTTCGGCGATCGGCAATCTGCTGACCGGCGGGCGCGGAGCCAAGCTCTGGGAGTTGTACCAGAAACGCCACCGTGAAATCGCTCACAGCGCCGAGACGCGTTTTCTGGGCGAGATCGGCGCTGATTTTCGTGATGCATATGAGGAGGACTGAGACATGATCGACAGACGCGAATTTATCCTTGCCATCGGGGCGACGGGACTGCTGACGGCTTGCCAGAGCGGCCCGCCGAAACCATCCGTCATCACAGTGAATCTTGCCGGCGGCGCCGGCATGAACCCGGGACCGGGCGGCGGCGACAGGCCGGTGACGGTGATGATCTTGCGCCTGAAGAGCACCGGCGCCTTCAACTCGGCCGACTATTTCGCCCTGCAGGGCGGTGCCGGCGCGGCACTTGGCGGCGATCTCATCGGCTCCGACACGGTTTCCGTCGGACCCGGCAAGACCGCATCGAAGACCATCACGGTCGAGCCAGAAGTGGCAGCACTCGGCTTCGTCGCGCTGATCAGGGAACCCGGCGGACGCAACTGGCGCACGACCAAATCGGTTTCGCCGGGATCGAAGTTCACGGTCAATGTGAAGCTCGGCAGCGGCGGGATTTCCGCCTAAAGCGCGTCGCGTTTGAACGGATTCAGGCGACGCGCTTTAGATCTTTATTTTTATGCATGTCGTTCTCTCAAAACCGTGACCACTTTTGAGCGACATGCATGGGCGGCAAAAGTCCGCAAGCCGCGCAACATGATGAGCAGGAAGCAGAGAGTGCCGGCATGAGCGATGCAAACAGGGTGCTGTGGTCGGAGGGACTGTTCCTCCGCACCCAGCATTTCCAGCAACAGGACCGCTTCTTCGAAGCGACGGTGCGCGGCGCCTTGCAGGCCGGGCATCTGCATACGTTCGGCTTTCGAACGCTGACGCTCGATCAGGCACAGCTCGATGCCGGCCAGATCTCGGTGCTCTCGGCACGCGGCATCTTTCCAGACGGGACGCCGTTCGCGATCCCCGAGACGATGGATGCGCCGCGGCCGCTGGCGGTGACGCCGGAGATGGGCGCTGGACCGGTGCTGATAGCGCTGCCGCTCGAACCGCCAGGCGGCGTCGGCTTCGACCCCGCTCACGCCGAGCCGTCCGGCGCGCGCTATCGCGGCCGGATCGTCTCGGTGCGCGACGCCGTGCATGGCGGCTCCGACCCCGAGGAAATCGAGATTGCGCGGCCGCAGGCGCTGTTGCTGACGCCGGGCACGGCCGTCGGCGGTTACACCGCGCTGCCGGTGGCCGAACTCAAGGGCGTGCGCGCCGATGGCGGCGTGGCCTTGGACGACACCTTCCTGCCGCCGACCTTGGTCATCGGCGCGGCGTCCTGGTACAGCCGCCTGCTGCAGGAAGTGGTCACCGGCCTCGACCAGATCGCCGAGGCGCATGGCAAGATGGTGCTGGGCGGCCCCGGCCGCAGTGTCGAGGATCTTCTGATCCTCAATTTGGTCAACGCCGCGCGGCCGCGGCTGGCGCACATGCTGGCGCAGGACGTTTTCCATCCGGCTGAGGTCTACATGGAACTTGCCGGCCTTGCCGGCTCGATGGCGACCTACGGTTCGAGCGCAAGGCGGCTCGGCGAACTGCCTGTCTACGACCACATGGCGCCCGGACCCGCCTATTCGGCGCTGGCCGATGCGCTGCGTTCGCTGATCCTCAGCCTGCGCTACATCGAGCCGAAATCGCGCGCCCTGCCGGTCATGCGCCATGCCACCAATGTGTGGAAGATCCGCATCGACAACCCGAAACTTCTGGTGGCGAGCCGCATCGTGGTGCGGATCGGCTCCGAACTGTCGGAGGATGCCTTGCGCAAGATTTTCGTCAACCAGGCGACGGTCGGCTCGGCCAGCGAATTCGAAGGGCTGTGGAAATCACGCCTGCCCGGCATTCCGCTGAAGCCCCTTCATTCGCAGCCGCGCGAAATTCCCTATGACGGCGACCGGCTGTGTCTCGAACTGGACCAGAAAAGCGAGCACTGGGCCTCGCTGCTCGAAGCGCCGGGTTTTGTGATCGGCGTTTCGGGCGTGCTGCCCAGCGAACCGCAGGTCGACTGCTACTCGGTCAACAGGTGAGATGATGAGCAGGGACGATCCGTTCGGACTGTCCGAGGATCGGGAGCGGACGCGCATCCGCCTGAGCGGAGCGCCGACGCCGCGCGCCATGCCGCTGCCGGCGTCGGGCGTCACCGCGAAGCGCTCCGCGCGCGCGCATCCGAACGTGCTCGTCAACGCGTTCTCGCCGCTGCTGGAATTTGCACCCGAACTCGAAAACGCGCAGCCGCCGGAGAACCCGGAAGCCCTGCGCACCAGGCTGCTCGACGAACTTGTGCGCTGCCGCGACACCACCATGGCGCAGGGCTCCTCGCTCGAGCGCGCCGACCAGGCCGCGTGGCTGGTGGCTGCGTTGCTCGATGATCTGGCGCTGAATACGCCGTGGGGCGGGGCCAGCGCCTGGCCGCGCCAGCCGCTGGTGGTGATGCTGCGCGGCGACGTCGACGCCGGCGCGCAATTCTTCGCCCGTCTTGAAGAGCTGGAGCGCCACCCCAACCGCGACCGCGAAATGCTGGAGCTGCAATATCACTGCATGGCGCTCGGCTTCCGCGGCAAATATCGCGTGCCGGGCCGCTCGGGCGACCGTTCGCTCAATGCCGTGCGTGTGGCGGCCGCGCGTTTCCTGCGCGACAGCGACGGCGAAGGCGCACCGCTGTCACCCAACTGGAAAGGCGTGATCGCCTCCGACGAACCGCAGCGCTTCATCGTGCCGATCTGGGTGATGGTTGCGGCAGCGGCGGTGATCGCGACAGCCATCCATATCGGCCTGTCGATGAGCCTGAGCAGCCAGGCGGTCGAGCTTTCGGCGCTGGTGCGCGCACTGCCGCCGCCGACGCGTACGGATGTCACCCGCGCTTCGCCGAAGGTCGACGCGCCGCCGCCGGTGGCCGTGGATTTCGCGCTGCTGCCGGAATTCCAGGCGGCGGCGCCGGACGAGCTCAAGAGAGCGCTGAGCGGCACGGAGAGCGTGTCGCTGGCGCGGCTGGTCATCCAGGCCTCCAATCCCGAACTCTTCCAGTCGTCGCGCGCGCAGCTGACAGACGGCTTCGATCCGCTCATCGCCTCGGTCGCCAGGGTGATCCTCGAGAACCAGGAGCTGATCGGCGATATCACCGTGGTCGGCCACACCGACGGCGTTCCCTTGCAAAAGACCAACCCACTGTCCACCAACCAGCGGCTGTCGGAAGCCCGCGCCGCGGAAATTGCCGATATCCTGATTCAGAACGGCGTGCCGAAGGAGCGCGTGCGCTCCGAAGGCCGGGCCGCCACCGATCCGGTGGCCGACGACGGCACACGCGAAGGGCGGGCCTTGAACCGCCGCGTCGAAGTGCTGGTCGAAAAGAGGCTGTGACATGTTCATCCTGCGCTTCCTCTGGGCGGTCCTGACTTCGCGTTTCCTGTGGACGCTGATCGGCCTGGCGCTGCTGTCGCTGATCATCTGGGTATTCGGCCCGATCGTACGGGTCGGCGACTATGTGCCGATGGCGTCGGAGACGGTGCGCATCGTCATCATCGCTCTTCTGGTGATCTTCTGGCTGATCTGGCTGATTGTCGCGCAGCGCCGCGCGATCCGCGCCAATCGCATGTTCGTCGCCGAGATTTCCGCCCCGGTCGAGGAAAAGCGGCTCAGCCCGGGCGAGGAAAACGTCGCCGCGGTCGGCGCCAAGTTCCAGGACGTCATGGTCGAGTTGAAGCGCCGCAAGCTCGGCGGCCGCAAGTTCCTGCGCGAGATGCCGTGGTATGTGATCGTCGGCCCCCCGGCGACCGGCAAGACGACGGCCTTGCGCCAATCCGGCCTCAACTTTCCGATCGACCTGACCGACGATCTGCAGGGCATCGGCGGTACCCGTAACTGCGACTGGTTCTTCTCCGAAAACGCAGTGATGATCGACACCGCTGGCCGCTATGTCCAGCAGGAAAGCCAGCCCGATGTCGACGCCGTGGAATGGCTGGGCTTCCTCGATCTGTTGAAGAAGCATCGTGGCCGTCGTGCGCTCAACGGCGTCATCGTTGCGCTTGGGATCGACGCGCTGTCCGAGGGCGACGAAGCCGTCAAGGCGCATGGCCGCAAGATCCGCAGGCGCCTGGCCGAGCTCGAGGAGCGGCTGGAAATCCGCTTGCCGGTCTATCTCATGCTGACCAAGGCCGACCTGATCAGAGGCTTCGAGGCCTTCTTCAGCGGCCTGTCGACGGCGGCGCGCGAACAGGTATGGGGGACGACCTTCCCGCTCGATGCACGCGTCGACGCCAAGATGATCGCGGGCGAAATCACGACGCTGTCGAGGGAGCTGGAAAAGCGGCTGGTGCCGCGGCTGGAGGATGAGGACAAGCTGGCCGAACGGGCCGAGATCTTCCGCTTTCCCGCACAGCTGCAAAGCCTGTCCGAGCCGATCCAGGTGCTGGTCGAGGCGATGTTCGGCGAGAGCCGCTACGAGGAGGCAGCCTGGCTGCGCGGCCTCTATCTCACCTCGGCGACCCAGGAAGGCGCGCCGATCGACCGGCTGACCGCGGCGCTCGCCTCCTCCTTCGGCCTGCCGGCACGACGCACGATGCCGACGCAGCGCTTCGAGAAGCGCAGCTTCTTCCTCAAGAACCTTTTGACCGAGGTGATCTTCAAGGAGGCCGGGCTCGGCACCTTCGATCCGCTGGCGCAGCGCCGCCGCAGCTGGATCTGGCGCGGTGCCGCCGCTGCCAGCGCGGCTGCGGCCATACTCGCCGGCGGCCTGTTCACCTGGTCCTACTACGACAATCGCAACGCCATCGCCGCGCAAGCCGGCCAGTTCGAAGCACTGCAGGCGCCGCTGACGTCGACCGCCGCGACGCCCGCCTCGGTGCTGCAGCCGGCTATGGACGTTGCCCTGACCGCCATGGACGAAGTCGCCAATGCCAGGACTGCGCCTCCCAACAAGGCACAGGACCTGCTCGGACCATCGGCTTCGGCCGAGATGATGCGGGCGCAGACCGACACCTATGACCACGCTCTGCGCAACGTGCTGGAGCCGCGGATGGTGGCGTTGCTCGAAGCGACCATGTGGCGGCAGATCCGCGATCCGGACTTCATGCTGGGGGCGCTCAAGACCTACCGCATGATGACCGGCCTGTCTCAGATGGACTCCGACTTCGTCGAGAATTGGTGGGTGAACGACCTGCCCGAATTCGCGCCGGCCGCGCCCTTCCCGACCGCCGATGCGGAAGAACACCAGTTGGCCGCGATCCGGCGCATGGCGGTCGACGACAGCTACATCGCGCCCGACCAGGCGCTGGTCGCCGAAGCGCTGAAAACGGTCTGCACGATCTCGCTGCCGGCGCGGGCCTACAAGCAATTGCTGGCCGATCCGGCGGTGGCCGGATTGAAGGAATGGATCCCCGCCAATTTCGCCGGGCCGAACGGCGCCAAGGTGTTTTCGCGACGCTCCGACAAGACGCTGCGCGTCGGCATATCAGGCGCCTTCACCTATGACGGCTTCCACGACGCGATCCTCGACCGGGTCGAGGATGTGGCCGCCCAGGCGGCACTCGACCGCGCGGTGTTTGCCGGCGGTTGCTCGGAAAATTCCGAGACCTCGGTGTCGGCGCTGTCGGAAGATATCCTGAAGCTCTACTATGACGATTACATCGCGCAGTGGGACAGTTTTTTGCGCGACATGCGGCTGGCGCCGCTCAGCGACCTCAACATTGCCAGCGAGAATCTGAAAGACCTTTCCAGCGCCGATTCCGCGCTGAAGCGGCTGCTGACGGCGGTGGTCCAGGAGGTCGACCTCACCCGCTCGGACGAGGCGCCGACCGACGACAAGGCGGCGGCGAAGGGCGGCTCGAAACTGCTGGGCAAACTCGGCAAACTGGGCAAGATCGTCAAGACTGGCGCCAAGCTGCTGCCGCGCGCAGGATCGGCCAGCGAAGTCGACCTGACCGGCACGCTGGTGGCCGAACACTTCAAGCCGCTCAAGAGCACGATTGCCGAGGTCGACGGCCAGCCGCCGGCGCTCGATGCCGCGGTCGTTGCGCTGACGGCGCTGTCCAATGTGCTGCAAACGGTGACCGCCAATCCCGACCCGCAGGACGCGATCAAGAAACAGGGCGGGCTGGCCGAACTGACCGGCGCCGTCGCCCGCCAGGCACAGATCCTGCCCGACCCGGTCAACACCTGGCTGAGCGGCATTGCCGGCGACACCAGCGGGTTGACGCAGAAGGCCGTGGCCTCCGAGCTCAACGCCATCTGGCGCGCCGATATCCTGCCCTTCTGCCAGGCCGCGCTCAACGACCGCTATCCGTTCAGCCCAGACAGCGCCGTCGACGTCAATGTGCGCGACTTCGCCCGCCTGTTCGGACCGGCAGGGATGATCGACGGCTTCATCAACGACCATCTGATCAGCTATGTGGACACCTCGGCGCAGCCTTGGAAATGGCGTGCCGATTTCGGCCTCGACCCATCGGCGCTCGCCGCCTTCGAGCAGGCGCGGCGCATCCGCGACGATCTCTTTCCCGGCGCTCAGGGCCCGGTGATGGCGTTCACGCTGGAGCCGACCGACCTGTCGCCCAACGTCACCCGCGTGACGCTCAACCTCGACGGCCAGAACCTGGTCTATTTCAACAATGCGACGCGACCTCAGCCGATGACGTGGCCCGGCAAGGACGGCACCGGCGTCATCTCGCTCGCCTTCCAGCCGATCGACGGCTCGCCCGAAATCATGCTCAACGAGACCGGCAGCTGGGCGTGGCTGAGGATGCTGCGCGGCGGCCGCTTCACCGGGACGTCGCTGTCCGATGTCTACAGCCTGCGGCTGGGGACGAAAGGCATGTACGCCGATTTCAAGCTCAAGGCGGCGAGTGTCGAAAATCCCTACAACCTCCAGATGTTCAAGAAATTCTCATGTCCGCCGCAGATCTGATCCTGCCTGGCTTCTACGGCAAAATGCCCGCCACCGGCGACTTCGTCAGCCGGCGGCTGACGGGCGAGTTCGTGCGGCTTTGGGACCGCTGGCTGGCGCAGCATCTGGTGCCGCTGTTTGGCCAGGACATCTGGCCGCCGGCCACGGCGCTGCGGTTTCTGGCCGGCCCGAACTCCTTCGGCGCGTCGGCGGGCATCATCCTGCAGAGCGCCGACAAGGTGGGCCGGAAATTCCCCTTGAGCGTCGTTGCCCTGCTACCCGAAGCGCCTGTCGCGCTGACGCATGCCGAGGCATGGTTTGCCGGAATCGAGGAGGCCGCCACCGCCGCCCAGCAGGGCGAGCTGACGCCCGAAGAACTGGATGCAGCTTTGACGGCACTGCCGATGCCACAGGCCGAGCCGGGCGAAGAGCTGATCGCCGACATGGTGATGTGGACGGCGCACTCCGACATTTTCGACATCGGTCCGCACGCGCCGCAACCGACGCTGGAGACAATCCTCGCCGGCAGCTGGGAGACCAGCTGATGGGAGCGCAACTCTGATGTTCGTCAGCCAGAACACCACCCCGTTTCTCGCCGAGACTTTTCCCTATCAGGACAAGCATTGCGTGAAGTTCTGCGTCGCGGTCGTTCGCGCGACATACGATGTCGATGAGCAAGGCAACTGCACGCCCAGCACGACGCAGTCACCCTTCGTCTACGCCGATACCCACTACGGCGATCCCGAGACAACGTCGGTACGCGTCGAAAGTGATTTCGTTCCGGTCAAGCCAAAATGCGAAGTGCTGCTCGACGCCCAGGCGGTCGCACCAATCGGCCGTCCAATGGAATCGATGGAAGTTGCGCTGATCGGGCCCGGCATCGACAAACGCGCCATCCTCACCGGGCAAAGACGCTGGTTCAAGACAGGTCTGGGTGTGCAGGCCTCACGGACTACGCCCTTTGTCAGCATGCCTCTCGCGTGGCATCTCACTTTCGGGGGAACTGACAGGACAGATCCCGAGAAGCCGCACGGCGATGGCGTGAACCCTATCGGCACCGGCTTCCTGGTGAGCCAAGCCAATCCCGACGGTGTCCTTTTGCCGTGCGTGGAGCACCCGCAATCACGTGTCCGCATCTGGAACGACCGCGTGAAGCCGATCGGCTTCGGCCCGGTGCCGCGCTTCGCCAAACAGCGCGCGCAATATGCGGGCACCTATGACAAGAACTGGCTCGACAATATTTTTCCCTACTTGCCGACGGATTTTGATGATCGCTATTTCCAGGCGGCGCCACAAGATCAGTGGCTTGATCTGCTCAGTGAAGGGATGGTTTTCGGCTGCCTGGGGATGACTGAAAGAGGGCGCTTCGCGGCTAGGTTGCCAAGGCTCTCCGTGCCCGTCCGGTTTGTCTACGAAGACCGCATTGAGCGCAAGACCCTCGTTCCCGACACGTTGAACATCGTGCCGCACGAAGGCAAAATCGTGTTAGTGGGCCGGGTGAGCACGAAGGTTCCGCGCAAATTCGTGAAACTGCAGCAGGTGGAGATTGGCGTTAATCTCATCCCGGATGATGATGACAAGCCACACTACGCTGGACTGGGCGTGGCAATTGAAGCCCTGAAAAACCAACGGCGCCTGTCATGAGTTGGGTCTCCTGCATCAGCCTAGTGACACCGGTTGGCTACAGCGCCGCCAGTTCGATCGCGGCCATGCGGGGAAAAATAGCCGCATTCAACGAGCTGAGCTATCATGATGCGGAAGGCGAGCCGATCATCGGCGCAACAGTCGACGCCTTGCCGCTCAAGCTGCGAGGTCGCGAGCGCATCTCGGCGCTGGTCAAACTCGCATTCGAGCAACTCGATGCCGACACCGTGACCGGTCTGCCTTGGGGGCAGATGCCCCTTCTGTTGTGCACGCGTGAGAACGAAATGCCTGGTGGCAGGCTCAAAGGAATTCTGGCGGGAATAACACTACCGGACGGACGCGGGCTGACGGGACCGAAGCTGCTGCATATCGCGGGCGGCCCTGTCGCGGTTTTCACCGCATTGTCCCATGCCGAGACGCTTTTGAAGAGCGAAGGATATCCCGCATGCATCATCGTCGCCGTCGATAGCCTGGTGGATGCGCGCACATTGTCGTGGCTTGATCTACATCAGCGATTGAAAACCAGTGCAGTCACCGACGGACTGGTTCCTGGTGAAGCTGCCGGGATCCTGGTGGTGACGCGCGATGCCGCTTCTTTGACCGCGATCAGCATTCTCGGCATCGGTTTTGGCGTCGAGGGGTCGACCTTGTTCAACGAGACGCCCTTCCGAGCCGACGGCTTGAGCGCCGCCCTGAAGGCCGCGCTTGCCGATGCCGGCGTGCCTATGCACAAAGTCTCGTTTCGCCTGTCCGACGTTGCGGGTGAAAGCTACGCTTTCGAAGAGTTGGTGCTGGCACAGATGCGCAATATGCGTGAAGTCCGGCCCTGCCAAGACGTTTGGCACGCAGCGGATTGCATTGGCGACAGCGGCGCCGCCGCCGGCATCATCCAGTTCGCCTGGGCCGAGCAAGCCTATGCGCGCAACTATGCGCCGGGAAAGCTCGCCGCGCTTCACGCAAGCTCTTGCTTCGGCCCAAAGGCCGCAGCAATTGTGGCACCCAGAAGGCCTAGTTGACCGATGACAAAGGACGTCTTCGCCGAGAAGTGGGAAATCGCCGGCAAGAACGGCATGAACAAGTCATTGGCGCGCTTTCCCGACGTGTGTCTGTCACCGCCTTCGCCGCCAGCCGGGCCTATCCCGGTTCCTTATCCTGACACGTCGTTTTCGAAAGACCTCCAAGAAGGGTCCGAGACGGTCAATATCGGCGGCAAACCCGCCGCGCTCGCCCAAAAGTCCTATTACAAATCGTCGCCTTTGGGCAACGAGGCGGCCACCCGGAGCTTTGGCGCGTCTGTCGTCACCCACCAAATCACCGGCAAGACCTACTTCCAAGCCTGGGCGATGACGGTGAAGTTCGAGGGCAAGAACGTTTGCCGGCATATCGACATAACAACAAGCAATCACGCCTCGCAGATCGGCGCAACGCCACCGGCGCCTACGAATGAAACCCAGGACATGAAACAGGCCAAGGCGGCCATCCAAGCCGGCAAATGTCCCTGTTGCGGCAACCCTTTGCATAAGTGGCAGAAGGACCCCAAGACCAAGAGACCGTATCGGGTGATGACGGCGGGCGCCTTCTGGCGAAAGCAGATCAGCTTGATCAAAGTGCCGGACAAGCAGGCCGAGAAAGATACACTAACTGAGACCCTCGAGCGGATGAACAGAAGAAAGACCAGGCAGCGCAAGAAAAGAAAGGACGGCCAGCCGAGTTGCCCAAATGTCCAGACGAAGGAGAACCAGGGCTGCGCACTCCATTTCGACATACCTCAGCATCGCGATAAGATTACGCGACATCGTCCGACCGTGAAGCGACCACTTGGTCCAACAGCGGCCCAGGCAGCGGGCGACGCCTTCAGCTCGAAGAAGAAGAGCGCGGTTCTGAGTATCTGGAGCAAGATGAACCCGACGAATCCGATTCCCGCTGCTTATCCCCCTCCAAACAAGCCACCACCTAGCAAACTAAACCACAAGACGCCGCGCATGGCAGGTGGTTGCAACGATCAAGGAAACGTCGTTCCCCAGCACTACATGAACACCAAGGCGTGCAACGATATCGAAGATGACCAGAGCGAACTGGAAAAGGTCGCGAGCCTAATTTATTGAGTAGACATGGAACACTATCCAAAGATCGCCAACACCGCATTCGAGGAACTCAGCTATGGGTTTCATCCCAAGTCGTTCGACCTCTATGCGTTGGACCTAGCCCGCCTCGAAACGAGCACACGCGCATGGGAGCGGATAGCAGCGGTTCTGCTAGGATGCACGCGCGGAAACTTTTCAAGGCTTCCGGAACTCGGCCCGTTGATGCGAGACAATCCGCTTTACCTACTTTGGCATGCGATCGCCAACATTTCCGGTTATGCCGGCACACTTCAGTCGGTGCGGCAGACTTTCGATCATATCGAGGACAAAAGCGGAGACAATTTCCTCTATTTCCTGGCAATTGCACTGGGAGCTACATCCAACCTCTCTGCGGTCGACTACCTTATGGAAGCGCACAAACGAGCTGGGGACATCGAGCCGCTAAGACAGATCGAGCAGGAAATATCCTTCCTTCTTGAAGCCGAGGATGGCCCATTGATGGCGGGTTCCATGGAGGAAGTCTTGACGGACGAGGGCTGGGTCGAGAGAGCTAACCGCGAGAGATATTTCGACCAAGTGAAGCAGGCGCGCGATGCGGTGCTAGAGCGCGTAGGCTCCAAGGATATTCCGATCTATGGAGGCGAGGCGATCGACATCGCCAAGATTGCGAAGCGCATGTATCGCAACTTGAAACAGGACGAGGAGCGGGAGCAAAGGCTGGCACGGGAAGCGACGCTGTTCGAGGCTACCACAGGCATCAATTGCTCGAAAATGTTCGATAGAAACGGCAACTTGAAATCGTTGCAGGCTGCCGGAATCCTCGAGACATTTTTCGACAGCGATGAGATCGGGGGCTTCAAGGCGGGGCAGAGATATTTTTTCGGTCACCCGATAGGGATCTGAGCAGTTCCACGCGTGTGCGGAGAGATCGCTGCTGCAAGGTTGGCCCTATCCGAAAAATCCACTCGCCTTGGCCCACTCCATGACTTTGTCAGCCAGCGGGATTTTTTGCTCGCCATATTCGAAGCGGTGGACAAATTCCAAACCGGCTTCGGCTGGGTCAATGGTGAACAAATCATCTTCTTGCGCAGCGTCGGGGAAGAGCTCCAGAAAAGCCGCACCCGCTGCGGCGGCCATCGCGGGTTCGCGCATGCGATCGACGAGCCAGTTGAGTTGGGTCTTGTCGTTGAGCATCCCAACTGCGCGGACAGCCGCCGGGTTCGCGGCGCGCATCAGACCTCCCAGCCAGGACCGGACTTCCCTCGACTGCGTTGTATTGATCAAAGTACGCAGCGCGGTGAGTGCGTTAGCGTCGTCTGATGCGGCTACGGCCTCAAGATCGGGCCTAACCCGCTCCCCAAATCCAAGCTCTGCGAGTGCGACACCGGCCCAGAAGCGTACCTGGGCATCGCGATCATCGAGCAGCGCCGCGACAACCTGGACAAGCTCGATATGTCGAAGTCTCGCCGTGAGCCTAAGACCGATACACCGCGTCTCTGCGCCAGAGTCCTTTAGCAAACGCAAAAGCGTTCTGCCGGGGTCCATCTTGTGCACGTCGATCGCGTGAGCGGCAAGTTGCCGCTTAACGGGATCCTCGTGCGACACCCACTGTCTGACCCACCTCGCGATCTTGTCCGCTCGATGGATTTCCAACGCGCCAACAAAGCCGTAGGCTGCGTTCCTTTCAGCGCGGAAGAATTCAATCGACTCGTTCAGGCTTTTTTCGTCTTCCAGCTCAATTGCCAGCCATGCACACGTGAAAAGTTCGCCTTTGTCGGGAAAATCGGCCCATTGTTCGATGGCAAATGGCCAAGCCGCCGCGCCGGCGATCCGCAGCGCGTCTAGATGCACCTCAAGCCGGTCGCCAAAGCTCTTTGCCACCTGAACGTCCGGCGGGTCTGCATTCAGCAGCGTATCTCTTTGCGCCCAAAGGAATGCCACCAATTCGACATGCTGACGGAGCACGTCATCAGCCACCCTGTTGGGCCGCGCCTGCGTTGTGACCTGTGGCCCAGTCATCAGTTCAGATTCACGGAGCCACCGCGGATATTGTTCGCACCGCTAGCATGGCTCACGATGTATTTTCCGCGAAGCGAGATATGTCCATCACTGTCAAGTATGAGACTGGACTTTCCGCAGCGAAGTTCGATCCTCTTCGAGGCCTTCAGTCGGACATATTCACCATCGCTGATAACGCGCTGGGCCGCGCGCTTGCGGGCTGGTTCGATGATCGGTCCCATGATGAGCGGACGTCTCGGGTCGCCGTCCTGAAACAGCAACGCCACTTCTGATCCTATCATAGCCTGATTGAGCTCAACCAGGCTTCTGGCCCTCAGCGCCATATCCTCGGGATTGCCGGGAAATACAACCAGCGGACCCTGATCGTCGAAACCAAGGAACAGCCCGATGACCACCCCATAGATACGCTCGACAACTTTGCTCATCGCGACCTCAATTCTCGTTGATCTTCGAGCCCTTCAGGATGATGTCACCCGAGGCCTTGGCGTTGATCTTACCAGATGCCTTCAAGAAAATGTCCTTTCCCTCCACAACGATCGTGCCATCCTTTTTCATGACAACCTTCGAACTTCCGCATGTTAGGGTGATGTCGTCCGCCGCTTCGATCGACAGGCTTTTGCCAGACTTTGTAACCGAGTCTTCCTTGATGTCGGTAAGGCTACCCTTTGCAATCTTGAGCATGAACCCGCCACCAACTTCAGTGGAGTCATTCGACGTGATTTTGGCTGTGCGCGAAGCGCCTACATCGGTGGCCTGTGACGCGGCGATCGCGACGGTCTGGCCAGCACCGATGCTGATGCTCTGATCGGCGCCGATGGTCCAGGTATCGCTCGTGCCTATGTTGTGCGTCTGGCTGATGCCCACGGTCATTGAGCGTGTCGCGCCGATGGTATTGGTCTGCACCGCACCCACGGTTCGGGTCTCGGAGGCCCCAACGGTATCGACCCGCGCCGCGCCAACAGTCACCGTCTGCACGATCGCCACGGTCTGCGTGTGATTAGCGCCGATCGTCTCGGTCGAGTTGGAGCCGATGCTTATCGTCTCGTTCGAACCCACCGTCAGCGAGCGGTTGACGCCGACGGTCTCGGTGTCGTTGTTGCCGATATTGGTGGTCTGGTCGACGCCGACCTTGACCGTCTTGTTGTTGCCGACGTCCTCGTCGAGGTTGTGACCGACGGAGTGCTTGGCGTCGTGGTCTATGCGGTCGGACTGGTCGTGCTGGACCAGCTTCTGGCGATCATTCTTGATCAGAAGGTGATGGTCCTTCTGCGCCTGGAAATTGACCAGTTCGGAGCCGGCCTTGTCCTCGAACATCAGCTCGTTGTAGCCGCCACCGCCCTTCGACGAGTTGGATTTCCAGCCCGACTGCGTGGCGTTGCCGGGCAGCCCGTAGGGCGGCATCTGCGAGGCGTTGTAGACCCGGCCGGTGATGATCGGCAGATCCGGATTGCCTTCGATGAAATCGACGATCACTTCCTGGCCGATGCGGGGAATCTGGATGAAGCCCCAGCCGCTGCCGGCCCAGGTCTGCGACACGCGCACGAAGCAGGAGCTCTTCTGGTCCTTCTTGCCCAGGCGGTCCCAGTGGAACTGCACCTTCACCCTGGCATATTTGTCGGTGAAGATTTCCTCGCCGGACGGACCGACGACCGTCGCCGTCTGTGGCCCGCGCATGATCGGCCGCGTCGTGATGCGCGGTGGCCGATAGGCGACTGAAGTCGGCGCCACGCCGAGCACGACCTTGAAATTCTCGCCATCGGTGTCGACGCCGGCGCGGTAGCCCGGATCGAACAGCCGGTATTCGGCGCTGACGACCAGATACTCCTTGTTCTGGTCTTTGCGCGGAAAGCCGTCGAGCTTGAAGGTGCAGCCGGAGAACAGGCCGCGCACGGTGCCGACGGCGGCAATGCGCATATGCGCCGCCTGGATTTCTTCGCGCCTGATCGCCGCCAGGCTGTCGCCGCGGCCGACTTCCAGATGCGCGCCGGGGTGGCGATAGTTCTCGCCGGCAGCCTGCTTGTGGCCGAAGGGCTGTGCCGACTTCGCCATCAAATCGGCGGCGGGCTTCTCGAAATCATAGTCGGTGTGGGCATAGGCGCCGGGGCGCACCGCGCTGCCTGGAATCCAGTCGGTGATGTACTCGACGTCGCGGCGCGAGCCCTGCCCTTCGAACTGATAGAGCACCGTCTCATAGCCCGGCGCTGGCTTCAGCTTGCTCATGGCGTCGGCCAGGATCAGTGTGTGCTCACCCTCGGCATGCTCGAAGAAGTACATTATGCCTTCATGCTCGAGCAGCCGCTGCACGAAATCGAGGTCGCTCTCGTCGTACTGCACGCAATATTCGCGCGGCGGATAGGAGCCCTGCAAGCGCTTCTCGAACTTGGCGATGCCGCCATATTTGGAGAAAATCTCCTCCACGATCTCGACGGCAGTCTTGTCCTGGAAGATGCGGCAGTCGGTGGTATTGCCGAGGAACCACAGCCACGGCCTGACGACCGCCTCATAGTGAGCCAGCCGATCTTCGATGCGGGTAAGGCGAAACTCGGCGATGAGGCCGCTGAACCAGCGCTTGGGGTCGGCCTCCCCTTCGATCGAAACGGTGCCGCCCAGCATCTTCAGCGGGTCGACATCGGCATTGGTCGAGACAAATCCAACGGTGTAGGCAAGGCAGCGGCTGATCTCGTCGCGGCCGACGAGATGCGTAAAGGTCAACAGCTCGGCGCCGACCGGCGTCTGCACAAGCGCGGCGCGTTGTTCACTCGGCATGGGTCGTGCCCCTCCTGAGCGCTAGTGTGGCAGGTTCGAAGCCCTTCTTGTGTTAACGACCTCACGTTCAGGGATATTTCGCAACTTGCCACCCAAGCCATGTTGAGCCTACCACATGTTCTATGGCAGACCAAAGAGGACAAGCGGCAGGCCGTTGCTGTTTGCGCCGCTTTCGCCAGTGTGAAACGCCGCTCTCCCGCTGTGCCCGCAAGCTGCTAGACTGTGGCACATCGGATCAATGGAAACGGCAGCGGTCGACGGTCCATAGCGCATGTTCATCAGTCTGCAGATCAGCAATGTCGATGTCCTGCCTGCCGGGCTGCCGCCCGGATACGCATCGCGCGACCGCGGCTTCGAGATTGGGCGGGAGAACTGTGCCTGGACCTTGCCCGATCCGGACAAGTTCATCTCCGGCCGGCATTGCGAAATCCGCTACGAAGGCGGCGCTTTTTTTCTCCACGACGTCTCGCGCAACGGCACATTCGTCAACGGGTCGAGCCAGCGCCTGACCGACCCGCACCGGTTGGCGCAAGGTGACCGGCTCCGGATCGGCCGCTATATCGTCTCGGTATCGATCGATGACGGGAACCCAGCCTTCGGTGGCCATGGTTCGACGCAACGGCAGATGCCCGTTGGATCCTTTCCAGACCATGCCGCATCGCCACGGTCACCGACCGCGCCGCCCGCTTCGCTCTCCAGCCGGCCGCAGCAAGCCGACGAGATCCTGCGCGCGATTGCCGCCGGCGCCGGCATTCCGCCAGAGGTGCTTTTGCTGCGCCAGCCGCAGGAGGTGGCCGGCGAGATCGGCGCGGTGCTGCGCATCGTCGTCGACGAACTGGTGCTGCTGTTGAAGGCGCGCGCCGCCGCGAAAGTCCTGGCCAAGACCAG
Source organism: Mesorhizobium sp. M0016 (assembly GCF_040324035.1). Classification (NCBI taxonomy): domain Bacteria; kingdom Pseudomonadati; phylum Pseudomonadota; class Alphaproteobacteria; order Hyphomicrobiales; family Phyllobacteriaceae; genus Mesorhizobium; species Mesorhizobium sp. M0016. The sequence goes on from NZ_JAMYVM010000008.1 coordinate 161,402, forward strand.
CGACCGCACCATGATCAATTCCGCCGACAACAATCCGCTGAAGTTCGTGCCCGGGACAGACGAAATCCTCGACATCATGTTCGCGCGGCGCAGGGCCGGCTATCTCGAAGCCCGGCATAGCATCGAAGACGCTTTCCACGACCTCAAAACGCATGAATTCGCCACCTTCGCCGCCATGCAGGCAGCGCTGTCGCGGTTGCTTGACGATCTGTCGCCCGAGGCGATTGCGAAAAAACTGCCGCCATCCTCCTTTGCCTCGAAGAAGACGCGCGCCTGGGACGCACTGGTCGCGACCTGGCGGGCCAAGGAGGAAGCGCACGAGAACGGCATGCTGGACATATTCCTCACCTATTTCAGCGAAGCCTATGCCAAGGCCGCCAAGCAGAAGACTGGCAAGGGCTAAGCCCGCGCACCGCTGAAGACACCGTGAAGGCGACCCGAGCACGGGCCGGCCACCAAAATTGCGCCGGGTTTCCATCGCAACCTTCTGAGACTACGATCACATACGACGATTGAGCACGCGGGTACGGTTGGTCGACCTCGGGGGTCTGCGGCACATGTCATGTCACGGCGAGATAGCGTCCTGCGGTCCGCGTTCGCGCGGACATGGCGCTGTGCGTCGCGGCGCGCGGGCGTAGAGGCAGGGATCGGCGATGAGCTCGAAGGATGATCCTTTCGATCCGACCGGCAAAACCGTCATCCGCCCCAGCCGCCCCAATCCCGGCCGCAAGCAAAAGACGGTTCTCGCCCGCGATGCGCCGGCCCCCGGCAGTACGGTGATCGCCCCTGCCAGCGTCCCGGAACCCACGGTTTTCGATCCCAACGCCGGCCGCCAGCCGCCGTCCGACGTCACGGGGACGGTGATCTATCAGGGAACGCCCTTCGCCAACGCGCCGGCCGATCCGCCCGTTCACGGCTCAGCCGGGACGGCGGGGAAAACGCCATGGGATGCGCTGCTCGGCGCCAGCGATGCCGTCGATTATGGCGCGGCCAACCCGATCGTCGCTGCCGCGGCGCCCTTGCTGATACTGCTTGGGCATCTGCGGCTGATGGCTGTCGAAAGACCGGCCGAGCCGCTGGCGCAGCATGTCGCCGGCCTGATCGAGGATTTCGACCGCAAGATCGCCAGGACCGATACCTCGGAAGAGGATGCGCGCATCGCCAGCTATGTGCTTTGCGAAACCGCCGACGATATCGTCGCCAATCTGCCCGGTTCCAGCCGGGATGCGTGGGCGCAGCACGCCATGCTGCAGCGCTTCTTCCAGGTCAAACCCACCGGCGCCGGTTTTTTCCAGGCGCTGAACACGGTGCTGGCGACGCCGGAACCTCATCGCAATCTCATCGAGCTGATGCATGTCTGCCTGTCGCTTGGCTTCGAAGGCCAGTATCGCGGCCAGCCGCGCGAGAGCCTCGAACGGGTCCGCCGCGACGCCTACGAGACATCAGCCTATTTCCGCGTCCTCGGTGACGACGACATCTCGCCGCGCTGGCAAGGCTTGTCGGTCACATCGGCGCAAGGCTCCAGGCGGGTTCCGCTCTGGGCCATAGCCGCTGCAACCGCGGCAGTTTTGACCGCAGCCTTTTTCACGCTGCGCGTGCTCATCACCAATGATGGCGAGGCTGTTGCCGGCGAGTTGCTGGCGCTCAATCCGGCGACGCCGGTCACCATCGAGCGCACCGGTTTCGTGCCGCTGACCGAGGAGGTGAAAGTCGTCGCAGCGCCAACGACGATTGCGCAGGTCGATCGCATCCGCACTGCCTTGGCCAAGGAGATCGAAGGCGGCGGCGTCAGCGTCGGCACTAAGGGTGATTTCATCATCGTGGAAATCAGCAACGCCCTGCTGTTCCAGTCGGGACGAGCCGAGGTCAAGCCGGAGTTCGAGCCGGTGGCCGCCAGCATCGCGGCGGCTCTCGACGCGGAGCGCGGGCCGATCCGGATCGTCGGCCACACCGACAACGTCAAACCGAAGAAGACCAGCGCCTTCAAATCGAATTTCGACCTCTCCGTCGCACGTGCCCAGTCGGTGGAAAAGATGATCGCAGCGCATTTCAGCGATCCGTCGCGGACAAAGGTCGAGGGCAAGGGCGAGGACGAGCCCATCGCCGACAATGCAACGCCGGACGGCCGCGCCAAAAACCGCCGTGTCGATGTAATGATCCCGCGGGAGGAGATGCTGTGACCGGCTGGCTGCTGCGCATCTTCAGCGCGCTCGCGCTCGCCGGCTTTGCCGCCGCGGTCTGGTACGCCGGCCCGTTAATCCGCTTTGCCGGCGCCCGGCCGTTGGATCCCATCTGGCTGCGGGCAGCGATCATCGGCATCGTCGTCGGAACGGTGGCGATCATCTATGCAATCCGGTTCTGGCGCAGGCGCAAGGCGCAGAAGGCGCTGGAGGCCGCCATGGCCAGCGCCGAGGATGACGGCAGCGATGCAAAGGTGCTGGAAGCTCGCATGAACGAAGCAGTCGCGACGCTCAGGCAGTCGAGCGGCAAGCGCAACTTCCTCTACGACGTCCCCTGGTACATCGTCATCGGCCCGCCGGGCGCCGGCAAGACCACCGCGCTGGTCAATTCCGGCCTGAACTTTCCGCTTGCCGGGTCGGGCCAGGCGCAGCCGGTGGCGGGTGTCGGCGGTACGCGCAATTGCGACTGGTGGTTCACCGACGAGGCGGTGCTGATCGACACGGCCGGGCGCTACACGACGCAGGATTCCCATGCATGGACCGACAGCAAAAGCTGGCTGGCGTTCCTGTCGCTGCTCAAGCGGCACCGGACGCGTCAGCCGATCAATGGCGTCATCCTGGCGATCAGCCTTGCCGATCTGATGGCGGACGGAGAGCAGGCGGCCCGTGTCGCCGAGATCCGCAGCCGCCTGCAGGAAATCCACGAGGTCCTGAAGGTCCGCTTTCCCGTCTACGTGCTGTTCACCAAGGCCGACCTGGTCTCCGGATTCATGGAATATTTCGGCGGTTTCGACGAAGCACGCCGGCGCAAGGTGTGGGGCGCGACCTTCCAGACCGCCGAGCGCGGCCTGAACATGGTCGCAGAAGCGCCAGCCGAATTCGACGCGCTGGTGAAGCGCCTGACCGAAGAGATGAGCGAGCGGCTGCAGGCGGAGACCGATCCGGTCGCGCGCATCGCCATTTTCGGCTTCGCCGCGCAGCTCGGTGCGCTGAAAGGCCGGATCGTGAATTTCCTCGAGGGCGTTTTCGAGCCGACGCGCAAGCAGCTGAACGCCCCCCTGCGCGGCCTGTATTTTTCTTCCGGCACGCAGGAAGGCACGCCGATCGACCAGTTGCTGGGCAGCATAGGCCGCAGTTTCGGCAGGAATGCCCAGGCGCATCTTTCCGGCACCGGCAAAAGCTTCTTCCTGCACGATCTGTTGAGCCGCGTCATTTTCGCCGAGTCCGGCTGGGTGTCCTATGACAGGGCGGCCGACAGGCGCGTTGCGATCGCCCGCTACGCCGGCCTGACAGCGATCGCGGCCATAGCGATCGCCGCGCTTGGCGTTCTCGGCCTGAGCTTTACGACCAACAAATCGCTGGTCGCCGCGACCGGCCAGGCGGCAGGCCAATACCGCGCGACAGCCGCGCCGCTGCTGGCCAGCACGACGGTGTTGGATGCCGACCTCGAAACCGTCATCGGCGCGCTCGATGCGCTGCGCGGCCTGCCGGCCGGCTACGATACGAGAGACCAGCCCACCCCGGCCACGGCGACGTTCGGCCTCAGCCAGCGTGAGCGTATCCTTTCGGCCTCCGAGACCGCCTACCGGCAGGGGCTGGAGCGGATGTTCCGCTCGCGCCTGCTGTTCCAGCTCGAACGCACGATCGAGGCCAGGATGGCCGATCCGATGGCGCTGTACGAGCCGTTGAAGATTTACCTGATGCTGGGCGGCAAGGCGCCGAAAGTGGATGACGAGCTGGTCGTCACCTGGCTGAAGCGGGACTGGGAACAGAACCGCTATCCCGGCGCCCACAATCGCGACGGCCGCGCGCAACTGGAGAAGCATTTGCGCGCCATGCTGGCCCTCGACGATGACCAGGATCCCTCGTTCGAACTCAACCGCGCGCTGGTCGAATCCGCCCAGCGCTCGCTCGGCCGCATGAGCCTTGCCGATCGCGCCACCGCGCTCATCCAGTCGGCCACCTATGCGGCGGCGCTGGACGATTTTTCGGTGTCATCGCAAGCCGGCGCGGAGGCGCCGATGCTGTTCGAGCGCAATGACGGAAACGATCTCGCCGGCCTTCGCGTCCCCGGTCTCTACACCCATGCCGGCTTCGACTTCTATCTGGCGCAACTTGCCAGGAGCGCGCAGGCGCTGGTCGACGATCAATGGGTGATCGGCTCGAGCGGCGAGCAAGGCGGCTTCGACCAGGAATTGCTCAAGCTCGGCTCGGAACTTCTCGACCGCTATGGCAAGAGTTTTGCGGCGGCGTGGAACGAGGTGCTCGACAGGTTGAAGTTCAAGGCAATGGCCGCCGACAAACCGCAATATCTGGCGCTGTCCGCAGCGGGATCACCGAGTTCGCCGCTGATGCAGCTGTTCGAGGCGATCGCGCGCGAAACAGCTTTGACGCAAGAGCGCAATCCGGCTGCGCCGTCTCAAGACAGTGGCCAGGAAATCGCGGCACGCGCCAAGGGCCTCGCCCGCATCGGCATCGAGCTTGCAGCGCGCAAATCGCAGAGCAGGGCCGGGACCGCCTTTGTCAGTACGCAGAACCAGGATCCCGGCGCCAACATCGAAGCCCAGTTCCGGTCTTTCCAGGCTTTGGTGGCCGGGGCGCCGGGGCAGCGGCCGCTCGACGCCCTCACCCAGAATTTCCGCGAAATCTATCAGAGCGTGCGGCTGGCCGCCGATGTCCCCGCCCAGACGGACCAGGCCAACGCCAATCTGCAGCTGCAGATCTCGACGTTACGCGCCAATGCTTCGCGGCTGCCGAAGGCGCTGGCCAGGATGGTGAGCGCGGCGGCGGACGATTTCGAGGGCACCGTCGCCGAAACGTCGACCACGCGTCTCAACGAGATGCTGGAGGAGACCGTCGGCCGTCCGTGCGAAGAGGTGATTGCCGGGCGCTTTCCATTCGCCCCCGCCGGCACCGACGATGTCGCCATGGCGGATTTTGCCAGATTGTTTTCTCCGGGTGGGGTTCTCGACCGGTTTTTCGCGCAGAACCTGGCGTCGCTGGTCGACATGAGCGGCCAGGACTGGGACTGGAAACAGGACACCAGGTTCGGCCGCAATCTGGCGAAATCGACGCTGAAGAACTTTCAGCTCGCGGCACAAATCCGCGCGGCTTTCTTTCCGCTCGGCGGGCCGGTGCCGTCGATCAACATCACCTTCACGCCGCTGTCGCTGCATGGCGATGCCGACATGGCGCTGCTCAATATCGACGGCCAGGTGCTGCAGGCCACCCAAGCCGGCAACACGCCGGGCCTGATTCCGTGGCCGGGCAAGACCGGTTCGGCCAGTCTCAGCCTGACGCCGGAGCTGCCCGGCCGCGAGTCCGCAATCAAGTTCGACGGTCCCTGGGCGTTGAAACGATTGCTGGACAAGGGGCAGGTCACCGCCAATGGCGACAGTCTCGAAGCGCATTTCCTCATCGGCGGGCGCGATGTCGCCTACACGATCAAGACCGGGGAGGACGGTAATCCGTTCACGCTGCCGGCGCTCTCCGCGTTCAGCTGTCCGAAGGCTTTCTGATTGCATGGCAGGACCAAAGATTGCAGGACGCAGAGACAGCGGCGGCACCACACCGTCCGTCATCAGCGGCTTAGATTTCGATACTCTAATGAATGGGGCTGTGGCAGACTGGCCAGGCACGTCAGCCAAGGCGTTGCGGAGCATAGGCAAGTGAACGATGCCGCCTTTGAGAGCTACGGCGTGAGCCACAAGGGCTGCGTGCGCGACCACAATGAGGACAGCTTTCTGGTCGAGCCGCAGATCGGCCTCTGGGTGGTGGCCGACGGCATGGGCGGGCACGAGGCCGGAGAAGTCGCTTCGGCAAGCATTGTCGAGCATCTGGCGACGATCGGCATCGCCAGTTCGGCGCCGGATCTGCGCGCCCGCTTTGAGGATCGGCTGAACCGGGCGCATGCCGAGATTCGCCGGATTTCGCGCTCACGCGGCGTGACCATCGGCTCCACCGTTGCCGCACTGCTGGCCATGGACGGCAGGTTCGCCTGCCTGTGGTCGGGCGACAGCCGCGTCTATCTCGTGCGCAACGCCGCGATCTCGCAGATTTCGCGCGACCACACCGAGGTGCAGGAACTGCTCGACAGCGGCGCGATCAGCGCAGCCGAAGCGGAGAACTGGCCGCGCCGCAACGTCATCACCCGCGCCATCGGCGTCAACGACGAAATCGCCATCGACTTCCAGCAGGGAGAGACCCTTGCCGGCGACATCTTCATCCTCAGCACGGACGGGCTGACGGCGCATGTCAGTGACGCGGAAATTGCGGCAGCAGTGCTCTCGGCAGCGCCGCAGGCTGCCTGCGAAAAGCTGCTTTCCATGGTGCTTGAGCGCGGCGGCACCGACAACGTCACCATCGTTCTGGTCAAGATCAGAGACAAAGGCAATGGCCTGTCCCGAGCAGGAGGCCACGACCGATGAGCTCCGACGACAAGACCCGGCTATTGCCCAACATGGCGGATACCAGCGTCGGCACGCAGCTCAGCGGCATCTACGAGCTCGACGAACGCATCGCGTCGGGCGGCATGGGCGAAGTCTATCGCGGCCACAACATCCAGACCGGCGATCATGTCGCGATCAAGATCGTGCTGCCGGAATTCGCCCGCGATCAGACGATCCTGTCGCTGTTTCGCAAGGAAGCCTCGATCCTCAACCATCTGTCGCATGACGCGGTCGTGCGCTACCACGTCTTCACCATAGATCCCGGCATCGGGCGGCCCTATCTGGCGATGGAATTCGTCGACGGCCAGTCGCTCTACGACATCATGCGCGGCGGGGCGATGGCGACTCCGGATGTGCGCAAACTGTGCCACCGGCTGGCCTCGGGCCTGAGCGCCGTGCACCAGGCCGGCGCCATCCACCGCGATCTTTCGCCCGACAACATCATCCTGCCGGGAGGCCGGGTCGAGCGGGCAAAAATCATCGATTTCGGCATTGCGCGATCGGCCGCGGTCGGTGGCGAGACGCTGATCGGCGGCAAGTTCGCCGGAAAATACAACTATGTTTCTCCCGAGCAGCTCGGGCTCTATGGCGGCGAGGTCAGCGAACAGTCCGACATCTACAGCCTGGGGCTGGTGCTGGCGGCGGCGCTGCGCGGCAAGCCGATCGACATGGGCGGCTCGCAATACGAGATCGTCGAAAAACGGCGGACCGTGCCTGATCTCTCCGGCATCGATGCCGATTTCAGGGACATTGTCGAAGCGATGCTGCAGCCTGACCCGGATGATCGACCGGCCAGCATGGCCGAAATCGCCCGGTTGACGGGCGACGACAGCGACGCGACCTTGCCGCCGGCCTCGCTTGCGCCCCGGCCCGGCCTGCCGCGAACCGGGCAAACCGCCGGGCCTGTTTCGAAGATCGGGGACTCGCCGGCCCAAGGCTTCGGTTCGGCCCCGCCAAGCGGCACGGCGGAGCCGTCTTTCGTGCCGCACGTGCGCCCAGCGCACCTGTCGCAGCCGAAACCGGCTGCTGAAACTCCCAGACGAGCAAGCACACCGCCGAAGCGTGCTACTACAGGCAGAAATCTGACGATCGCGGTGCTGTCGGCGGTGGCCGTGGTATCGCTTGGAGGGCTCTATGCATCGGGTATCGTGGGATTCGGAGACCGGCCTCGCGTCACCGACACCGGCAAGCCGCTCCAACCCGAACTGACAAAGCCGATCGTCGCTGACAAGCCCGTTCCGGACACTGCGCCGGTCGAGAAGACGGTGCCAAAGACGCAACCAGCGGAGACTGCGGCTGAAGATCAGGCCAAAGCGCCGGTCGAGCCGCAGCCGACGCCACCAGTCGCGTCGAGCGCTACGGCCCCGCAGCCGGCCGAACCGACCGACAAGACCGTCGCGCTGCAACCGCCATCCGGCCCGTCGAAGCCCGATGCCGCGAAGAACCCGGAGCCTGTCAGCACGCCGGTAGAGCCCAAGGCGACAGCCCCAGAGCCAGCCACGCAAACACCTGAACCGACGGCCGAGGCCCCCAAACCCACAGCACCGACGCCGCAACCCACCGCTCAACCGCCCGAGCCCAAGGCGCAGGCGCCTGAACCGACCGCGCAGGAGCCCAAGCCGGACATGCAGGCGCCTGAACCGACCGCGGAGCCTAAGCCGAGCCAGCCCGATATTGCCAGCGGCGAGCAGGCCGACAAGCCGGCAGAGCCCGTTGCCATGAACGTGCCCAAGCCGGAGGTGCCGCCACCGGCCGATGCGGCCGCGGAGCGGGTCACCTGGGTACGCGCCTTCAATGGTGGTGACTGTTTTTTTGCGACGGTGACGTCGGCCGCCGACAAGGGTGTCGCGATCGAGGGCTTCGGCACGTCGGTGCCACCCTTCGAACAGTTGCTTGGGGAATTCCAGGCGAAGTTCCATGTCGAGCCGGATATCAGCGTCCGCCTTATCCAGCCCCCGCAATGCGGGATCACCGGCTTCCTGCGTTTCATGGGCGCGAGCACGGCCGACAGGCCGCAGCTTGTCCTCGACCAGACATCGGTGCCGGACGGCTCGCCGATCGACGGCACGCTGGTGACGCATGGCGGGCTGGTGTCGAGCGTGTTCCTGATCGACCACAGGGGCATCGCCTTCAACCTCGACGACCATGTTGTCGTACAAGCCGACAAGGCGACCTTCTCGATCCCGATCGGGCTCGGCGCCGCCGACAAGGCGGCTGGCAAGGCGTTGCCGCAGATCATCATGGTGATCACCGGGCCGCAGGACATTAAGGCGGCGGACTTCACAACGCCGAGGCCGGCCTCGGTGCTGTTGCCCAGGATACTCGACGAGATCGGCGCCAGGAGTTCGGCATTTTCGGCGACCGCCAAATATTTCCGCCTCGGCGGCTAGCACCGACGCCGATGCAACGTCGTCGCCGAGATCCCGTCCTGCTTGCCCGGAACGTGCGGGTGAAGCTCGCCGCGAGCGCGGTCGCGACGCTGTTGCTGGCGCTTCTTTCCACCGGGCAAGCGCGCGCCGAATTCACCGTCTGCAACCAGACGCTCGACGTCGTCAATCTTGCCGTCGGCCAGAAGGTCGACGATGCCGACCAGACCGATGGCTGGTGGACCATCGGCGCCAATCAATGCGTCAACGTCATCCGCGAGGAGCTGACCAACCGCTACATCTACATCTACGCGACGGATGTGTTCGGCCACGCCATTCTGGCAGGCTCCACCGACATGTGCATCGAGCGGCGGCGGTTCTCGATCCGCGGCATCGATGAATGCTGGCAGCGCGGCCATATCGCGGCGAAGTTTCTCGAAGTCGACACCCAGGAACAGGTGCGCTGGACCTTCTTCCTGACCGGAAGCGCGCCGTGACGCACAGCATCGACACCAGCTTCAAAGCAAAGAAGCAGGCGCGCGCCGCGCTGCGCAGGCGCAGGATCTGGCTCGGGCTGGCGGCTGGCCTGGCGACAATCGTCCTCGCCGCGATCGCCACCGGCTTTTATCTTACCGCCGACTACTGGTCGTTCGGCGACGAAGACGAGGAACTGCACGCCGTCGAAGGCTCGGACGACGTGCCGGCCGACGCATCGGTCTACGTGCCGGCCATCATCGACCTTGCCGGCGACCCGATGTGGATCACACTGGCGCCGGAGGCGGGCGCTGCCAAGAGCCGCGGGATGCCGCGCCCGGCGGAGCTCGACCAGGCCGGCATCTCCCCTCAGATCATGGTTCTCTCCGACGTGATGCTGAGCGCCAGCGAAAAATTCATGACGACGATCCCCTCGACGCAAGAGGATTTCGCTTTCTTTCAGGCGCAGCGGAAGACTGCGGTCGCGCCACCCGCCGAACCCAGCGATCCGCAGAATGACCTGCAGAACGATCTTCAACCATCGCCCGGCGCGGACGGGGCTCCGGCGGCCTCCGGCCCAGCTCCTGACCCGCAGGTCGCTCCGGGTGCATCGGCGGCGGCCGATGACCCCGAGGCCGGCTGGGGCGAGACCATCGATGAGGGCGAAGCAGCACTCCCCGCCTTTCAGAAGACACCGGTCGAAAACAACACCAGCGTTGCCACCGTCAGCTCGGAATACCAGCGCTTCGAGGCGACCGAGGACATTTTCGTGAAAATCCTCAACGACCGCAGCCTGGACAGCGTGGCGCTCGATGCGCATTTTTCCGCCGACGACGCAAAGCTTGCCGGCGAGGGGCTGAAGGCGCTGTTCGACAAGGACGGCCTGCAGCCTGGCTATGTCGTGGCGATGCGCGGCTTCAGGCCGACGCGCGAGACCACGACGATGTCGCTGATGCAGGTCTCGATCTACGCCAGGAACGTCTTTGTAGGCACGCTGACACGCAACGCGGCCGGCGCCTTCGTGTCGGGCGTCGACCCGTGGGTGCGCGAGGACCTGTTCAATTATTCGGGCGCCGAGACCGAAGGCACGCAGAAACGGCAATACCGCCTGCTCGACGCGATCTACTCGACGGCGGCCCGCAACAATGTGCCGAGCGGCATCATCGGCGAAGCCATCATGTATCTGTCGCGCGGACAGGATCTGGATGCTTTCGCCAGCGAGGACCAGCGCCTTGTGCTGATCTATTCGCAGACGCCGCGTGGCAAGAACGAGACCGACGGACGGGTGCTCTATGTCGGCATCCAAGGCACGCAAAAGAGCCTCGATTGTTTCGTTTTCCAGCAGAGCGACGGCCAGTTTTCCTGCGTCTCGGGCGATGACCAGGTGCGCTCGCTGACGGTGGCCAACGGCATGGTGACGCCGGTCAACGGAGTCATGACGTCGACCTTCGGGCCGCGCAAGCATCCGATCCTGGGCGTTGTTCGCATCCACAAAGGCGTCGACTGGGCAGCACCCGTGGGGACCCCGATCGCCGCAGCCTTCGACGGCGAGATCATCTTCCAGGGCGACGGCGGCGGCTACGGCAATGTGGTCAAGATCGCCCATGGCGGCGGCCGCGAGACGCGCTACGCGCATATGTCGAAATTCGCCATTGCCAGCGGTGTCGGCACCAAGGTGAAGGCCGGCGACATCATCGGCTATATCGGCACCACCGGCCTGTCGACCGGGCCACATTTGCATTTCGAACTCTACCAGAGCGGTCAGGCGATCGATCCCCTCGGAACAGTGACCGCTGCAATCGCCGTCACTTCCAGCGATCCCGCCGTCGAAACGCTGACCGACCGTATCGTCCACGTCGAATCGGGCGGTAGCGCGCGGGCCAAGAACCCGCTGTCTTCGGCGACAGGCGCCGGCCAGTTCATATCCAAGACCTGGATCCGGATGATGAACACCTATCGTCCCGAACTCGCGCGATCGCTGTCGACCGCAGACCTGCTCGCTTTGCGCTACGACGCCACCATCTCGCGTGAGATGGTGCGCAATCTGGCGCGCGAGGGCGAAGCCTATCTCAAGGCGCGTGGCCACCAGATCACCGCCGGCCGGCTCTATCTCTGCCATTTCCTCGGTATGGAAGGCGCCCATCAGGTGCTGGCGTCGCCGGGATCGGCGCAGTTGAGCGCCGTGCTCGGCTCGTCCGTTATCCAGGCCAACCCGTTTCTTGCCGGCAAGACCGCCAGCTACGTCGTCGACTGGGCGGAACGGAAGATGGGCCGCAAATTGCCGACGCCCGCCACCACCGATGCGGGCCAGCAGACGACGACGGAAGTCCGCCAGACATCGCCGGAGTTCGAAAAATACAAGCAGGCGATAACGGCACTGGTCGGCTCGATCCAAAATGCTCTTGAGCCGGGCTAGAGCTGGCAGTTCGCCCCGGCTTTCGCCAAGCCGATTGGTTCTGAGGCCGGCGAATGGTATGTTTGCGGATATTTGGGAAGGTTTTTGGGTCCTTGTGAACCAAAACTGTGGCTGGGATCACATACGCCCAACAGCCATTTTGGCAGAAGCGATACACTCGCTGGTGAAATTTAGCATGCGCAGCCATCAATAACGCGCCCCATTGGGGCGGAGGGCCGATCCCATGAAAGCGTTTGCCGTCCTTTTGAGCGGAATTGTTCTGTTAGTGCTGACCGCGCTTGGCACCGTCCAGGCGGCGGCGCCGGATGCCGGTGGCGTCAAACGCGTCGCGCTGGTCATCGGCAACAGCAAATACGTCCATGCCGTCGAATTGCCCAATCCGGCCAATGACGCGCATCTCATCGCATCGACGCTGCGCAATGCCGGCTTCGAGGTGATCGAGGGTGTCGACCAGGACAATGCCGGCATGCACAGCCTGATCAGCAAATTCACCGAGCGGTCCTACGATGCCGACCTCGCCGTAATCTTCTACGCCGGCCACGGCATGCAGGTGGACGGCAAGAACTTTTTGATCCCGGTCGACGCCGAACTGACGTCACCTGCCTATCTCAAGACCCGCACCGTCCAGATCGACGACTTCATGGCCGCATTGCCACCCGACCCGGCGGTCGGCGTCATCATCCTCGATGCCTGCCGCGACAATCCGCTGGCACGCACACTGGCGGCCGCGATGCCGAAGACCCGCTCCACCGCGCTGGGCACCGGCCTGGCGCCGATCGACCCTAAATCAGAGGGCGTCGGCACCGGCGGCATCCTGATTGCCTATGCCACCGACCCGGGCGCCATCGCCTTTGACGGCAACGGCGTCGACAGCCCCTACTCGACCGCGCTCGCCAGGCACCTGACCGAACCCGGCGTCGAGATCCAGAGCGCGCTGACGCGGGTGCGCGGCGAAGTGGCCGAGACCACGCAAGGCCGCCAGCGGCCATGGCACAACGCATCGCTGGGCCGCGAGGTCTTCCTTGGCAAACCGGCCGCCCAAGCCGCGCCGATGGTAAGACCGGCCGCCGATGACGCGAACGCCGCGGCAGCGCCCGCCCCTGCTCTCGTCACCAGCGAACCGCCTTCGTGGGAAGTCGAGCAGCGGCTTTGGGACGAGGCCTCGAAGCGCAACACCGCGCCATTCTACGAAGCCTATCTCGAACAGTTCCCGAATGGCCGCTTCGCGACGGTGGCGCGGCTCAACATCGACTCGCTGAACGATCCGAAAGCCCAGGAACGGGAAGTCGCCGCGCTTGCTGCCGAAGAAGCGAACTCGGGTTCTGCCGTACGCACCTCGGTCGGCATTTCGGACGACATGAAGAAGGTGCTGGGCACCGAGGCGACGGAGAACGCGATCGGTCTCGATCGCCAGGGCCGCATCGACCTGCAATTGCGCGTCGAGGCGCTGGGCAACGAGCTTGGCCGCGTCGACGGCAATATCGGCGCCAAGACCCGGCAAGCGATCGGCGACTGGCAAGAGGGGAACGGGCTGCCTCCGACCACCTTCCTGACGCGCGAGCAACTGGCGTTCCTGGTTGTCCAGACGGATCCGATGATGGAGGCCGTTCGTGCCAAGCACGAGGCCGACCAGGCCGGCGTGGACAAGCAGAAGAAACAGGTGGTGCAGAAGGCCCGCACGCTGAAGCCGGTGGCGGAAAAGCCACGCAAGAAGCAGTACGCCCAGAAGCCGCGCCGGCAACAGCAGTTCGTGCAGAAAAGGCGCAACCGCGAGGTCGTGCGCGAGGATGAACCGCCGCCGCGGGACAACAATGATTTCCTGACCAAGGCGCTGATCTTCGGCACCGGCGTAGCGGTCGGCGGCGTGCTCAAGAACTGATCGATCATGTCAAACAATAAAAGCGCCGCGTGTCCGTTGGACGCGCGGCGTTGTGTTTGACGACGGCCGGAAGACGCACCCGCGAAGCTACTGCGCCTTGATCCGCATCTCGACCCGCCGGTTGACGGGATCGTAGGGATCGGGATTGCGTGGATTGGCCTCGCCGAGACCGACCGCCTTGATGCGGGTGGATTCGATGCCGTTGGATTCGAGGAAGGCGGTGACCGATTGCGCCCTGCGCTGCGACAGGCCTTCATTGTAGGTCGCCGAGCCGGATGCGTCGGTATAGCCTTCGACGACGAAGGACAGCTTGCTCAGCCGATCGTCCTTCAGCGCCTTGGCGAATTCGTCGAGTTCGCTGCGCGCCTTGGCGTCGAGCTCGGACGAATCCAGGCTGAAATTGATCAGCATATCGAGGCCGGTCTTCTCCGGAGGCTTTTCTTTCTGGCTGGTCTTGCTCTTGCACTCGTCCTCGGTGCCGACACAAATCCCGCGTGCCGCGCCGTGATCGATAGCGCCGGCAAAGAACTTCACAATGTCTTCCGATTTCTGAAGTGGGTCGGCATAGACGTGCGTCGAGAAAAGCACGGTCGCCAATGCCAAGACTGAAATGTGCCGCTGCATAACGGTTACTCCCGTTTCGAGCATCCGATTTTCACTCAGGCCCGATCCATGGATCCGGGCCAACTCTTCCTGTTCGACAATGATCTGTCGAGATCACGGTCGGCTGTGGAATATACCAAACCGTGAGGCGTTTGTCTGTGAACAACGTCATGGACATGTGGTGGTCGACAGCCTTGACCCGCGCCTCGCAGGCGGGTTGAGTGAGGGCTGGGGGAGGATAACAGCAGCGATGGTCAACGGGCTTCGATTCCAGACCGCACGCGATCTCTTCGCCGCGAACACGGCTGTCGCCCGGGACATGACGGCTGTTCCGACCGACCAACCCTCGCTCGAGTTCTGCCGCCGGCTGATGGCCGGGCGCATCCCGGAGGAAGCGATTACCTTTTGCGCCTATCTCCTGCCTGACCGGGCCGCAATCTGGTGGGGCCATGAGTGCCTGGGGCATCTGACCGAGCTGCTCGAAGAGCAGGACCTCGCAACGCTGGCACTGATCCAGGAGTGGGTCGGCGACCCCAACAATGCAACCCGCCGGGAGGCTGTCGCCGGGGCGGCGATGACGCAGCAGCACACGCCTGCCGGCTGGATCGCGCTCGCGGCGCAACGGCATATCAGCTGCCTGGCTGCGCAGAACGGGTCGGGGCTGCGGCCGCTGCCGGCTGCGCATGCCGTCAATACCGGCATACTGGCCGGACTGGCGCGGGTTGCGGTGGCGGACCGTTTCTCCGTGCTCACCGCCTTTGTCGAAATGGGCATCCATCTGGCCGAAACCGAGGCGCTGCGCCGAGCCTGATTGCTCCTAGATCATGACGAGATTTCATTGAAATCTGATCCAACCCATTGTTGGCGGTCTCATTTGCAGCCGTTTTGCGCCCATTTGCCGAGTGCCACCTTGAAGCGCGTGCCCAGCGGGTGTTGCAGGCGCAACACCGAGACATCATTGGTGACGTAGGTCTTGGCCTGGTCGCACAGCCGCTCCTCGGTCCATTGATGACAGTTGCTGCACTGGTTGTCCCAGACGGACTTTTCCAGGCCCTCGACCGGACTGAAGTGCGGCTTGCCCTGGATGAGTTGGGCGATGCTCTTGCCGTCGATCGCCGGGTCGCCGAAATTGACCGGAACGTCGAAAAGGACTGGCGCGTCTGAGCCCAGCTTCGGAATTTCCTCACGCAGCTGTTCCAGCGCCTGCTCGCCGGCGTCCGTACCCGGCGGATTGGCGGCCGCGCCGGTGCGCGCCTGCGTATCGCCTTCGGGCGCAGCCGCGCCGGAATCGCCGACGATCAGCGGCGCCTTGAGATCGACCTTGTGAAGCACGACATCGGTGGTCAGCGAAACGCTGACCCAGGGCTGCTGGCGTCCGGCTGTGGCCTTGAACACATCCGACGTAACCCGGTTCATCGCTTCGGTGATCGAGACGTTGACCTCGCCGATATGGGCAAGCAGCGCCGCCGAAAATGGCGAGTGCTCGCCCGGTCCGTCATAGGCGAGCTGGTTGGGACTGGCAGCGAAGGCGACCAGCGTGCCGGCGCCGCCATTCTCGATCGGTATTTCGGCAAGGCCGCTGCTTGCCGTGCTGTCGCCGCCAGTCTCCTTGGCAAGCACATCGGCGAGCGGGTTGTCGCGGCAGGCGTCGAGGAACACCAGCCTGATGCTGGTCTCGCGCGACATCTGCCGCAGGATGAAGTCCACCTGCACGGCTTCGAAGTCGAGCGAGGTCTCGTCCTCCAGCGCCGCATCGACAGGCAGCAGGTAATTCCTGCCCGAGACCTGCAGGCCATGACCGGCATAGAAGAACAGCGCGATATCGGCGCCACGCACCTGCCGCGCGAATTGCGCGATCTTTTCCTGCGTCTGCGCCTTGGTGAGATCGAGGCCGGAGACGATTTCGAAGCCCAGCCCCTTCAGGCGATCGGACATTGCCTGCGCATCGTTCACCGGATTGGGCAGCACCGGCGCGTTCCGGTAGTGGGAATTGCCGAGCACCAGGGCGATGCGGCGTTCGGCACTGGCCGCGGTCATGGTAATGATCATGGTCAACGCAAGCGCCAGCACGGCGAGGCCGATGCCGCGCATGAAGTTGCCGCAACTTGCAATGATGTCCAAACGCACCGGGTTCCTTTTCGGTTGACGGGCCTTCTCAGTTAAGGACCGGCTCAGTTGGAGAGCGGCGTGGCGGAGAACTCGATCCGCCGGTTCAGCGCCTTGTTCTTCGGCGTATCGTTCGGCGCCACCGGCTTTTCCTCGCCATAGCCGGAAGCCGTGATCTGCGCCGATGGAATGCCCGCAGCGATGATCGCGTCGGCGACCGCCTTGGCGCGCCGTTCCGACAGGTTCTTGTTGGCCGTCGGCGAGCCGTCGGAATCGGTATGGCCCGAAACCTCGACCTTCAGTTTCGGACATTTGCCGACGACGCCGACCACCTCGGCCAGCAGTGGGCGGCTCTTTTCATCGAGCCGAGCGCTGGCTGGGCGAAAATAGACGGCGCCGGTGCGCGACAGCACCTCGAACCTGTTCAGGCATTCATCGTCGCTGAAGGACGTCTTGCCTGCATCTGTGGCGACCGGCCCGGCATCGGCTGGGGCTGCGGCCGCGACGGCAGGCGTGGCCGCAGGCTTGGCGCCATCAGCGGTGAAGACGAAGTCGAACGACACCGAAGCCGTCGGGACGATGCTGCTGACATTGGCCGCCTGCTGGAGTTTTTCGATGTTGGGCAACAGGCCGAAATCCTCGACATGCACGGCGACCGGCGCCTCCGAGGCGATCGACACCATGCTGTCGGTGATCATGGTGACCACGACATTGGCCTCAAGGTCCTTGTCGACGCCGTGCAGGCTCAGGCGAAACGGGATATGCGCGCTCATGCGCCGTTTGGTGGCGAGATCAGCAAAAGCGGCGGGATCGACTTTCGCCGTCACTTCCGCCGTCGGGAATTTGAAGGTTTCGAAGAACAGGAAGCGCATGCGGACATTGCGAAGGTCGATACCGGTGTCGACCGAGTTGAGGTCGAACGTGACCTTGGCGGCGCCATCCGATGTCAGCGTGCCCGAGAGGTTCCTGATCTTGTTGGTTTCGACAATGGTGTTCTTCTTCACCGATTGATAGGTGAGCGTCGAATTCGCCGGATCGAGCGTCCAGTTCGGCTTCGCATTCGCCACTTCCGGTGCGAGCAGCAACAGCCCGAATACAGCGGCGACGAGAGCAAGGGCGCCGACGATGCGCCGGCCCTTTGAGAACGGCATTCGTTGCCGAAAAAATCCGCCGACCTCGAACATTGATGCCCCGCCTCAGGACAACAGACCTCAGTTCCGATCACGGCTGTCGAACGCAGTGATGCCAGCGAGCATAGAACATATGATTTGGCTTTGCGAGTAGCTCCGCCTGTCTGCCCAAGGGGAGAAGACAGCTCAAAAATCCGTCATCACTGGCAGCTTAACAGGCGTCAAATCCAGAGGCGCCTTGCGCGATCACGAGCGCTTCGGCGGGCCTGTCGAACGCAGAAAATGCCATTCATAGCCTTGAATATACTACAATATTAGCAACTCCTTGACAATCGACCGAAGCTCTGGTTTCTTGACATATTAAACAAAGTTCGTTGCGTTTTTTACGGACGTGTTCCCATGTCGAGCTTGGTAGTCGCGGACCCGCGGGGGGTGTATCTCGCCGGTCTGGAGTGGGTTTTGCGGAAGGCGGGACACAGCGTTGTCGCAGAATGCCACCACACGATTGAGGTTCTCCCCTTGGTGGAGCGCCACCGGCCCGATCTTGTCATCATAGGGTTGGATGGTGTGGACCGGCAGACGGCCGGCCTTTCCGCAAGGCTGAGAGCCACCAGCAGCCCTTTGGGCATCATCTACATCCTGCAGCCAAACGGCGGATTCGACTTCAACGAAATCCCCAAGCTCGATGCCGACGGCCTGCTGATGGACGGCATCAGCCACAGCTACCTTGTCGAATGCGCCAATGCAGTGGCAGGCGGCCGAAAGTGGGTCGACGACCATATCCTCCAGCATCTGCTGACGCCGAGATCGCTGCCTCAGCGCGCGCCAAAGCTTACTGGACGCGAGACGGAAGTCGCCGGCCTTGTTTCACGCGGCCTGCGCAACAAGATCATTGCGCAGCGACTGCATGTATCCGAAGGCACGGTGAAGATGCACCTGCATCACGTCTACGAGAAGCTCCGCCTCGGCAGCAGGGCGGAACTCGCCTGGGCGACTTTTGGCGAAGCTTCCGACCATCTGGGACCAAGTCACAAAAGCGGGCTTTGATCCTACCTTCGGCGAGCTGGCAAGGCAGGCTGCGTCGACAAGATGCCGACAAAAGGCCGGAAACCCACGGCATATCGATCGATCCATACCAACGCGGTTGCCCGCGAGCGCCTGTCGCGGCTCGATCTTTCGAAGGATGTATATCGTTCGATCAGGTAGGGGCATTCACCATAACACTATCGAACCGCGAATGGACGCGTCCTCTGCGTCGGCGGCACAATGGAGGATAAACGGCCGCAATTCTGTGCGCCGGCGGACGGATGCCCTGGGGTAGGTGCATCCGACATCGGGTGGGGGTGAACCCCTTTTCTTGATGTTGTTCAAAAAGGGGAGAATCTCCATGGCAATCGACATCACAGCTCATGACATCATCATCGATGAGAGCGCTGGCCTCACGGACAATGATATTGACCCATCCGATCCGCTGTACAGCACCAACACCACGCTGCAATATCTGCTGAATCTTGGCACCGCGCTGGAGGTCGCCTTCAAGGAGGACTTCGTGGTGGCCTCCGCGGACCCAGGGGAGACCATCACCTCGGTCGTTCTCGCCCAGGACTCTTCGGGAACTGCGTTTTCACCCACCGACGGCGCGGTCACCGGCATCCGGACGGTCGATGGCAATTATGTCTGGCTGTTCCAGGACCCGAACAATGCAGACGTCGTGATCGGCGTCATTGGGACCTCTGACCCGACCTCAGTTGGCGAGCCCGATCCATTACTCGATCCCCTCGCCTTCTCGTTTGCGCTGGACGGCGACGCGGACCTGTACCTGGTCCAGTACGTGGCGTTGATGAATCCGGACCCTGACAACGCGGACGTCGATCTAATCGATCTGGATCAGCTAGTCTACGCCTCGGTCACCGGGACCAGCGTCCTGAATTTCAGCTCGCTTGGTGACGCCCCTCCCGGACACAACAAGTGGTATATCCTCGACGCTGACACGGCGAGCACGCAGAAGATCCTGGTCACGGCTCATGACAATGGCGTACAGGCTGAAGTCAATGTCAGCACGCAAGGCCTGGGCGTCTCATCACAAGACGTGCGCTTTGGCCGTGAGCTTCAGATCGACCTGATCAACGGCGGCACCCAGAGCGCCGGCAAGAACTTTACCAACACGCCGACCGCGCCGAACTACACAGATCACATCGAGACCGTCTCCACCGCGGGTTTCTCGATTTCGCAGTCTACTCCGACCCATACCGTGGCTGACATAGAGGTCCACGCCTACAACAATGATGACAACGCGAAAGGCGCCACGTTACCGGGTGATGACAACGATGCGGAAGTCAACATCGCCTCAGTGACTTTCAAGCTGAACGGCGTGGTAACGGATGCCGCCACCCTGGGCATCACGGTTGATTACACCAACCTGGGAGTGATCCTTCACAATGTCGGCGAGGGTGTGACGGTCGATTTCACCGCAGACGCAACCTTTGACCGCTTCACTATCAAGAACATTGACGAGCAAAAAGACTATTTCGATGTCAAGGAAGTGCATTTCGGCACAGATCAGACCAACGTCGCCAGCGCAGAGGTCGGCTCCTTGATCAACTTCGACGATGACGGCCCATCGATCGTGCCGTCCGGCAATGACGTACCGACCCTGGTGGTCGGCGATTCGGACTTCGTTACCGACGACTCGACCAGCTTCGCGGCGCTGTTCACGCCGAACTTTGGCGTCGATGGACCAGCGGCCACCGACGATGTGACCTACACGCTGGATGTACTCGGCGGCGGCAGTAACGTCGCCAGCGGCGTGTTCGATACGCTCAGCGGCCTTGAGGTGCTTCTCAATGTTGTCGGCGGCGACATCGTCGGCACTGCCGGCACG
The DNA here is from genome assembly GCF_040324035.1 of Mesorhizobium sp. M0016. Lineage (NCBI taxonomy): Bacteria > Pseudomonadati > Pseudomonadota > Alphaproteobacteria > Hyphomicrobiales > Phyllobacteriaceae > Mesorhizobium > Mesorhizobium sp. M0016. Next base: position 181,885 of record NZ_JAMYVM010000008.1, read on the forward strand.
GATGAGGTGTTCCGCATCTCGGTCGATGCCGACGGCAACGTGACCCTCGACCAGTCGCGTGCGGTTGTCCATGGCGATCCAACCGATCCCGTAGAGGCGGACACTCCGGTCATCCTTGCCGCCAACCTGGTGAGCCTGACCGCAACCGCAACCGACGGCGACGGCGACAGCGCGCACACCTCGGTCGACATAGGCGGTGCCTTCACCTTCGAAGACACCGGGCCGGCAATTGCTGTGGAGAACGCAACCGGTGACTACGACAGTGGCGCCCATGGCACCTGGACGCACGACCCAGGCGCCGACGGGTTCAACCTGCTGGGCGTAACGCTGGACGATTATACAATCGACTCCAACCCGACGGTAACGTCGGGCCTATCCCTGACACCGGACGCGGCAGACCCTTACACCTTCACAGGCTCGATCCACGATGACTTCAACGGCGACGGCACGGCTGAAGACGTGGACTTCACACTGACCTTCGATCCGGTCAACGGCACTTACGACCTTGACGTCGACACCCCTCCCGGAACGATCACGACCTTCGACACCACACAGGGTTCGCTGAAGGCGGGCGGTCCGGACGCGGTGCAAACGCTGCAATTCCCGCCGACCGGTCACGACGGTGACGTCATCTTCTTCAGCAATCTGGTGACCGCTCCCCTGGAGAATGGGGCGGGCAGTTTCCCGAACGACATCGAAGACCTGGTCAACAATGACCCTACCGAGGCAACGCTGGAGGGGTATGGTGCCACTAGCCTGATCAACAGCTCATCGAAGATGAACGTGTCGACTTCGGGCATCGGCGTCAACAACAACAACCTCGACGGCAAGAGCGGGGGTACCCCGCTGTTCGCCGGCACCTCAATCACCTCGGGCGACGAGAGCTTCGTGGTCAATCCCCAGCAAGACGTGGATAAGGTCACGGTCTATATCGACAACTCCGTCGGCGGCTACAACCCGGCTACGGAAGACCTCTATTACATCGTCTACTATACGGACGGTACCGTCAGCGGTCCTACCGACGTGACGGCGGGCATGCTCAGCAATGCCCCGCGCCACGACCCGCTCATTCCTGACGTCGCGGAGGGCGGGAAGTACTTCGAGATCGACGGCGGCGCGAAGCAGATCGAGGCGGTCCAGCTCATCATGGGCGTGGGCACCGTCAAGATCCCCGTGATTCAGTTCTCGCTCGAGCAGGAGTCCAACCCGGCGCCGCTCGACCTGGATTTCACGGCCAATCTCGTCGACGGCGACAATGACAGCTTTACCGACACGTTCTCGGTCCATGTCGACGCCCCGGACGGCATCATCTGACCCGACACCGGGCGGGCGCCTTTCCTGGCGCCCGGCCGGCACAATCCAAAGCATCACAATGGGGGGCGAGCCGTGCCGCAGCCAAGACCGCAGTTCGAAGAGGTAATGCATCTGGCCCGGCGCCAGGCGCCCGCCCTGCTCATCTTCAGCCTGCTTGCAAACGTCCTGATGCTCGCCAGCACCGTCTACATGCTGCAGATCTACGACAGGGTGCTGTCGAGCGGGTCGATCGACACGCTGGTGTGGCTCACCCTGGCGGTGATCGGCGCGATCGCCGTCTATGGCCTTTTGGAACAAGCCCGCCGCATGATCCTCGGCCATATCAGCCAATGGCTCGACGACCAGTTGAACGTCCCGGTGATCGAACGAGCCATGGAGGCTCGCCTCGCGGGTAGCAACGTCGAGGCCGGCCTGAAGGACGTAGCGGACCTGCGCGGTTTCGTCGGTGGCGACAGCATGCTGACCTTTCTCGACGCGCCGTGGACGCCCGTCTTCCTGGCTTTCATGTGGCTTCTGCACCCAGCACTGGGCGTGCTCGGACTCATCGGGGCGATCCTTTTGTTCTGCGGCGCGCTCGCCAATGATTTCTTTACCCGCCGCAGGAGCCAGGAAACGTCGGCAGAGCTGCGTCGCAACCAGGTCGCGGCCGGCCAATACATCGATGGCGCTGAGACGTTGCGCTCGCTCGGCATGTCGGGCTCGGCGCTGCAGCGCTGGGAAGAAAAGCAGCAGTCGTTGATGACCATCCAGGCGCAACTTCTCGGTCGCACGACCAGCATCGGGAGCCTGTCGCGCTCGCTGCGCATGGCCCTGCAAGTGGCCGTGCTGGGACTTGGCGCCTACTTTGTCTTGCGCGGCGAACTGACGGCCGGATCGATGATCGCGGCATCGGTACTGCTGAGCCGCGCGCTTGCGCCGATAGAACGCTCGATCGGAGCCTGGCGCAGCCTGGTTACCGCTCGCACCGCGCGTCGCAACCTCATGCGCCTGTTCGCGGACACCAATTCTAGGCAGGGCGGTGAAGTGACCTTACCCCGCCCGCAAGGCCGGCTAAGGCTCGAGAACGCACACTACCATGCGCCGGGTACACAGCAGGCCCTGATGAACAAAGTATCCTTCAACGTCGAGGCCGGCGAGACCTGCGGCGTGATTGGTCCGTCGGGTTCCGGCAAGACCACACTTTGCCGCCTCATGGTGGGAACGTTGCGGCCTTCGCTCGGTCATGTAAGGCTGGACGGCGCAGAGCTCGCGAGTTGGCCTTCGGACCAGCTTGGAATGCACATCGGCTACCTGCCGCAGCAGGTCGAGCTGTTTCCGGGAACGATCGCCGACAACATTGCGCGCTTGCGCGATGTCGATAGTGCCGCAGTGATCGCCGCGGCGCAGGCCGCAGGTATCCACGAGACGATATTGCGGATGCCAAATGGCTATCAAACGGAGGTGGGGCCGCATGGGGCGCGAATCTCGCGTGGCCAACGTCAGCGCATCGCTCTCGCCCGGGCGCTATTCGGCAATCCCGCGCTCGTCGTGCTCGACGAACCGAACACTGGCCTCGACGGCGATGGTGAAATGGCTCTGTTCAATGTTCTTCACCATTTGAAGGAACGGGGCTGCACCGTCATTCTCGTCAGCCACCAGACGAATCTGCTGCGTACGGCGGATCATGTCGTTTTCATGCACGACGGCACCGTTAAGATGTTCGGCACGCGCGACGAGGTGCTGGGCGCGCTGGGCGGTCACCGCAAACCGACTGCCGTGCCGTCGTCCGGGCAAGACAAGACCAGCGTCGTCGTTCCGGCAAAATTGAAGGCGGCGGAGTGAGCCATGAGCGACCGATTTAGCGACCTGTCGAAGATGATGGACATGCTGATGGCCAGCCTGCGTGACGTGCTGGACAGGTTAGTTGTCGCTGCTGGAGATCTAGCTGCGGCGGCTTCGAACCGTTTCGACAGCCTGGACGTGCCGGCGCGCGCCGCGCTGGCTGCAACTGCCACCGCGCTGTTCGTGCTCGTGCTTGTCGGGCTTGTCCGGCGGCGTTCGTCTGCATATCGCGATAGCAAGCGCGACCTGAATCGCCGGACGCGTCCAGCGCGTATACTCGGCTATTTCTCCGCGCTGTTCTTTGTCGGCGGCATCGCCCTCTGGTCAGACGTGGCCCTCCTGGCCAGCGCCATCGTGGCCCCCGGCATCGTCAGCCCGGACGGCTACCGGAAGACCGTTCAGCATCTGGAGGGCGGCATCATCGGGATGATCCACGTGCGGGATGGCGACAAGGTCACAGCGGGCCAGGTTCTGATAAGCATGAAGACGACCGATGCACAGGGCCGCTACGACGAGCTGCATGAGCGCTACATTCGCTTGCTGGCCGTCGAAGCGCGCTTGGGTGCGGAGCTTGCCGGAGAAGATCAGATCATTTTTCCCAAGGAACTGACATCGGCTGACAACCAGGCCGGGCAGAAAGTGGCCGCTGAAGAGCAGGAACTGCTTCGCAGCCGCCTTGCCACTCGCGAGGGGCGCGAGCAGATCCTCAACAAGCGGATACGGCAGATAGAGGAGCAAATCACCGGGTCCAGGGAAGTGATCGCAGCCGAGGAGGAGCAACTGGGGCTGATCGACCGCGAGATCGCTTCGGCACAGGAAATGTACAAAAAGGGATTGGAGCGCCTGCCGCGGATCCTTGCGCTGCAGCGTGCCCAGGCCGACATCCGAGCGAGCCAGGCGTCGAACCGGTCGCAGGTCGCGCGCAACGAACAGCAGATCGGCGAGACCGAGCTGCAGCTTCTCAATTTGCGGCAACAGGATGGTGAGAAAGCGAACGAGGATCTTGGCAAGGTGCGCGGCGATCTGGCCGAATTGCGGAGCCTGTTACCCTCGCGTCAGGATGTGCTGGCCAGGACTGACATTGTCGCGCCGATCGCGGGAACAGTGATGAACGTGCGTGTCACAACTGAATCTGGCGTGATTTCCAGCGGCCAGCCCCTCCTCGATATCGTTCCGAATGAGTCCAACCTGGTCATCGATTCACGGATCAAGCCGCGGGACATCGACATGGTGCATCCGGACATGCCGGCACGCGTTGTGCTGTCAGCCTATCCAACACGGCATCTTCCGCAAATCCACGGGTTGCTCACCTCGGTATCGGCCGACCGGCTGACGGACGAGAGGACCGGAGAACCCTATTTTCTCGCCAAGATCAAAGTCAATATGGCTGACCTCGCAAACCTCCATGACGTAAAATTGTCGCCCGGCATGCCTGCCGAAGTGATGATCCTGACTGGCGAGCACACACTGCTCGACTATATGCTGGCGCCGGTTCGCGACTCGCTCAATCGAGGATTCAGAGAGAATTAGAGTCTTCTACTTTCCCGTATCCCGACGCCATCCAGTCCTCCGAAAAGCCGCCCGTCGAACGATACGGCTCGAGTGTCATGGCATTGGCGATTCCTTCGCCAGCGCGCCCCCAGCAGTGTCGGGAGCGCCGCTTCGCGGAACTGGACGATCGCTATAAGCAATCCGTCCCACTGCGCTCAGCTTGACGCCAAGCCCGGGATCAGGCCGATCGGCTGGCCCACAGCACCCCACGCTCGAAGATGGTGCGCATTTGCGGCACGGAAAACTCATCCGCGGTGTGGCCGAGCGCGCTGAAGAAGACGCGGCCCTTGCCGTAGCGGCGCTTCCAGACCACGGGCATGACGACGCCGTCGATGAAGTCGAGATGCTCACCGCTGAACGTCGTCGTCGCCAGCACCTCGTTGCTCGGGTCGACATGCATGTAATACTGCTCGGAATGGTAGGCGAAACCCTCGATACCCCTGACGATCGGATCGTCGCTGATGATGTCGACACGGTAGTCGATGATGTCGCCGGGGTGCGCGACCCATTGGCCGCCGGTCATGAACTGATAGGCCGGCTCGTTGCGAAAACTGTCGCCCATTGTGCCGTGGAAGCCGGCAAGGCCGGTTCCGCCGCTGACGGCGGCGGTGAGGTTTTGCAGCTCCGGTTTCTCGATCGTCGACATGGTGATCACCGGCACGATCAGATCGATGACCGGGAGCTGCGGATCGGCGAGCGCCGATGTGCCCTCTTCTGTCCGCACTTCGAAGCCATGCCCCGTCAATATATCGCTGACGACAGCGGCGCTGCGGGCCGGCGTGTGACCCTCCCATCCGCCCCAGCAAATCAGTGCCGTCTTGCTCATGCTCGTCTCTCCTTTGGTCGGCAATATTGATAGGCAAGCGGAACGCTTTTGTCTTCCTTCCATGATGGGCATTCTGGGACGGGCATTTCTGGTCGGAAATCACGACCCGGCGATGAATTCCGTGGATGAGGACCGATTGGCCGCGCTGGCGTCTTGTTTCAATACCGGGCTGCACTCAAATCAGCTGTCTTCGCGTTTGCGCAGACATCGGTCCGATGCGCCCGCAACCAGCCGGAGCCTTCCGGGGAGACCGCTTTATGAGTTTCGACCAGACGACTGTCGCCGCCTATCTGGAAGTCATCACCATCAACCTTGTGCTGTCTGGCGACAATGTCGTGGTGATCGGCATGGCGGCCGCAGGCCTCGCCAAGGCGTTGCGGCAGAAGGCGATCATCGCCGGCATTGCCGCGGCGGCGGTGATCCGCATCGTCTTTGCCGTGATCGCGGTGCAGCTGCTGGAAATTCCTGGGATCATGCTGGTCGGCGGCATGCTTTTGTTCTGGGTGTGCTGGAACATGTTCCAGGAGTTGCGCTCGGCCGGCGACGGCGAGGACGTCGACAATGAAGCCGCAGCACTTGCGACGGCGCGGCCGGCCAAGGCGCTGCGCACCGCGATCCTGCAGATCGTCGTCGCCGATGTCTCGATGTCGCTGGACAATGTGCTGGCAGTGGCGGGCGCCGCCGCCCACGACATGAATGCGCTGGTGTTCGGTCTCATCCTGTCGGTGGTTCTGATGGCGGTCGCCTCGACGCTGGTGGCGGCGCTGCTTGCCAGGTATCGCTGGATCGGCTGGCTCGGTCTGGCAATCATCGTCTATGTCGCGGGAAATATGACTCTGGACGGCGTCGAGCAGATGAGAACGGTCGACTTCCACGCGCTGCTCTCGCCAGTTGCAAGCTAGATCCTCCCGGCGATCAAATGATATCGAAAATCCGCCCTGGGTTGAGAATGTTGTGCGGATCGAACGCCACCTTCAGCCGGCGCATGGCTGATAGTTCGGCGTCGCTGCGCACGAGGTTCAGCCATTTCTTCTTGTCGAGGCCGATGCCGTGCTCGGCCGAGACGGCGCCACCGCATGCCGCCACGCCGCGATAGATGATCTCATAGGCGGCCGCCGGTTCCGTGGTGTCGACCTGATAGTGCAGATTGCCGTCGCCGAGATGGCCGAAGACGTAGATCTCGGCGCTGCTGTCGACGGCGTGGATCGCGGCTTCGGCGTTGCGCAGGAAATCCGCCATGGCCGCCAACGGGATGCTGATGTCGACGCCGAGCATTCCCTCGATCGCAAACAGGAATCGGTTAGCCTCTTCGCGCACATCCCATAGCGCACGGAATTCGCGTGGCGACTGCGAGACGACCACGTCGTCGACGATGCCGTCCTCGACCGCCTGCATCAGCACCGAAGCGAAACGCTCGCCGTCCAGCTCGGCCTGGCTGCCCTGGATCTCGGCCAGCACATAGACGGGCGCGCCGACAGGCAGCGGCGCCGGCGCCGCCATGCCGGCAATCATGGAGCCGTAGAGCGGCGAGAAATTCACCTCATAGGCTGACAGCAAGGGACCGAGCCGCTGCTTGAGCAACCCCAGCAACGCAATCGCCGCCTCCAGCGAGCCAAGGGCGCAAAAGGCGGCAACCTCGGTGGCGGGCTTGGGATGCAGCCGCAGGCAGGCGCGAGTAACCACGCCCAGCGTGCCTTCGCTGCCAATGAAAAGCTGGTTGAGATCGTATCCCGAATTGTCCTTGGCCAGGCCACGCAACGAAGTCAGGATCGAGCCGTCAGCAAGCACGGCCTCCAGCCCCAGCACCTGGGCGCGGTACATGCCGTAGCGCAGCACGCGAATGCCGCCGGCATTCGTGGCGATGTTGCCGCCGACCGTCGCCGTGCCGCGCGCGCCGATATCGACGCCGAACATCAGGCCGGCTGCATCGGCCGCTTCCTGCACCATTTGCAGCGGCGCGCCGGCCTCTGCGATGATGGTTGCCGCGGCGCGGTCGGGCGCTTCGACCGCGGTCATGCGCTCCAGCGACAGCACCGCTTCGCCCGGCTGCACGCGCGCGCCGCCTGCCAGCCCGGTGCGGCCACCATGGACGACCAGCTTCTGGCCGATACCACTGCATAGGCGCAGGATTTCGGCGACGTCGGCGGCGTTGCGGGGACGCAAGACCAGTTCGGGCAGGCCGCCGCCCTTGCCGGAGAGGTCGTCGCTGTAGCGCGGATCGATAGCATCGCCGATCACAATCGCGGCGGCGTCGAGCCGCTGATAAAGCTGGGAAAGAAGCCGATCGATCTGTTGTGTCATGGTGCCTGGACTGTTTCAGCGCTCTTTGTGGCCGAGACTTTGATGCGCGACAATTTTCGCGTCAATTGAACAAATTTACGCACGGTATAATCTGTCATTGCGCGTTGAACCCACTGACGTTTCCTGTAAATTTCGTCTGCCGTTGCGTGGCGGACGCGCCGGCTGCAGGACCCTGGGCAGCGTCAAGGGATGACCGAGGTTCTGGCGCGTGCCAGACGAGGGATTGAATGCCGATGACGCACAAGACGATGGAGGATTTCGCCCGCTCCTGCGGCGTCTCCAGGCCGACGCTGTCGAAATATTTCGACGATCCGACCAGCGTCAAGCCGGCAACGCGCAAGCGCATCGAAGAGGCGTTGCGCTCATCCGACTACCAGCCCAATCTGTTTGCCCGCAACCTCAACCGCAAGCGCACCCGCGCCATCGGCATTGTCGTACCGACGGTCACCGACCCCTTCTATTCCGAAATGGTCAGCCGCATCGAACTTCGGCTGCGCGACGAGGGCTACTGGCCGATCGTCATCTCCTCGCATGGCTCGACCGAGCTCGAAATGGAGGCGACACGTACCATCCTGTCGCTGAAAGTTTCGGGCGCGCTGATCGCGCCGCTCGGCTTGCGCTCGGACCGGCGCACGCTGGAGAAGCTGACCCAGACAATGCCGGTCGTCTATTTCGACACCTATCTTGAAGGCGGCACGCCCTTTGTCGGCAACAACAATGCCCAGAGCGTCTCGACCATCGTCGACTATCTCTGCCGCTCCGGCGACGCCCCGATCTATTTCGACATCCCGCATGTCAATCACAATTCGCCGGAGCGCCTGAACAGTTACGTCGCCGCGATGCGTCAGCTTGGCCAGGAGCCGGTGGTTATCGGCAACACCCGAGACTACACATGGGATTTCGAGCGCATCGGCTACGAGCAGATGGAACAGATGCTCGGGGCCAGCGGCCTGCCGGGCAAGACCAGAGGTCTGCCCGGCAAGACCGGGGGTCTGCCCGGCAAGACCATACTGTGTGCGAATGACCGCCTGGCCTTCGGCGTGATGGCGGCAGCCTTCGCGAAAGGGCTGAAGATCGGCCGCAAGGCCGATTGCGACCTGCGTATCGCCGCCCATGACGACCATCCGCTGAGCCGCTACACTTGCCCCGCACTGACCACCATCGCGCAGGATTTTGCCGCCATGGCGGGGCGCAGCGTCGAGACACTGCTCGCTTTGCTCAACGAGGATACGGCAAACGTCGCGCCGAAGGTCAGCCTCGACGCCGCCCTGGTGATGCGTCAGTCCGCTTGAGCCTTTCCAAAGGCAGGATCGAAGCTTCGCCACGCGGCAATGGCGGCGGCAACCGCCTGTCTCGCTGCCGGGCCGTGACGGCCCATCGAGACGAAGCCGTGGATCTGACCGGGCCAGTGTTCCAGCACGACCGGCACGCCGGCCTGCTGCAGACGCCTGGCATAGGCCTCGCCTTCGTCGGCGAGGATGTCGTGACCGGCGATGGCGATGAAGGTGGGCGGCGCACCGGCGAGGCTTTCCGCCTTCAGCGGTGAGGTACGCCAGTCGCCGATGTCGGCGGCATTGCGGATATAATGGTCGCGGAACCAGGCCATGGTCGAGGCGGTCAGGCCAAAGCCTGCGGCGAAGCGGCGATAGCTGTCGGCCGTCTGCCCGGCATCGGTGTTGGGATAAAACAGAAGCTGCGCTGCCGGCGGATTTTTGTCCCCCCGCGTGAGCAGGCCGAGCACCGTGGCGAGATTGCCGCCGGCGCTGTCGCCGGCAACCGCGATGCGGGCAGCGTCGATGCCGAGTTCGTCCGCGGCGCTTTGCATGAAGGCAAGTGCCGCTCGGCAATCCTCTATTGCCGCCGGGAATTTGTGTTCCGGCGCCAGCCGGTAGTCGACGGAAACGACGACAGCGCCTGCCTCGTTGGCGAACCAGCGGCAGATCTCGTCATGCGAGTCGAGATTGCCGATTACCCAGCCGCCGCCATGGAGATAAAGCAGCGCCGGAGAGCCTGCCGAAGGCGCGCCCTGCCCGCGATAGATCCTGAGCCTCAGCGGACCGCCGGGTCCTGCAATGATGCGCTCGCTGATCGACGCGACCAGCTCGCGCTCGCCTTGCAGGGTCGGGAAGCCTTCATTGTAGGCGCGGCGCGCCTGCTCAGGCGTTCCCGTTTCGAACGGCGGCGCGCCGGCCTGGCTGCCGAGCTCGAGCACATGCCGGGCCTCCGGATCTAGGGGCGACGGGGACGGTGGCGATGGCGTCACGGGCGAACCTCCGTCAGGCAAGCAGGGTTGCGGCTTCGTCTTCGCCAAGCAGCGGCGGCTGGTCGACCGTGCCGTTGACGGCAACCGAGCCACGGCTTTCGCCCGAAGCCAGGATCGCCTCCATGATCTCAAGCACATGCAGCGCCAGCTCACCGGAGGCGCGCGGCTTTCTGCCCGTGGCCAGCGCGCGCGCCAGATCGGCGACGCCGAGCATGCGGTAATTGGCGCGGTCGGGCGCGGAATAGGGCCAGTTGCGGGCGCCGTAGAGTTCGCTCTCGCTGGCGAAAACGGCCCAGTCGGCGCCACGTTCCGACAGCGAGACCGTGCCGCCGAACGTGTCGGGATCGGGCAGCCTGAGCGAGCCTTCGGTGCCGTGCAGTTCGATCGGATGGTTGGAGTGTTTGAACACATCCCATGAGGCGCCGAAGGTGACGGTGGCGCCCGAGCGGAATTCGAGCAGCGACATTATGTTGGTCGGCGTGCCGACCTTGAATGTCGTGTTCTTGAACGGCCCGTCGGCCGTGATCAGCCTCTCCTCCTGGCCGCGCGTCGCCATCGCCATGACGCGCTCGACCGGCCCGAGCAGGTTGACCAGCACGGTCAGGTAATAGGGACCCATGTCGAACACCGGACCGCCGCCGGGCTGATAATAGAATTGCGGATTGGGATGCCAGTGCTCCATGCCCCGTCCCATCATGAAGGCGGTGCCGGTCACCGGCTTGCCGATCGCGCCGTCATCCATCAGCCGGCGCGCGCGGCGGCCGGCTGCACCCAGGAATGTGTCCGGCGCCGAGCCGATCAGCAGGCCGCGCTTCGCGGCCTCGGCGACAAGGCGGCGGCCGTCGGCGGCAGAGGTTGCCAGCGGCTTTTCGGTGAAGACATGCTTGCCCGCCGAGAGCGCTGACAACGAAATGTCGAAATGCGCCGCCGGGATGGTCAGGTTCAGCACGAGGTCGATGTCGGGGTCGGCGAGCAGCGTGTCGACGCCAATCGCTCGGATGCCGTATTGGCTGGCGCGCAGCTCGGCCATGTCAGCGGAAATGTCGGCGCAGGCGCGTAGCTCGACACCACCGAAGAGCGCTGCATTGCGCAGATAGGTCATCGAGATGTTGCCGCAGCCGATGACACCGATGCCGAGCTTTGTCTCTGATTTTCCGTGCATTTCCAGCTTTCCTCCCAAGCCAAGGGCATGCTGCGCGAACCGTTGCAGTTCCCACGATCCCCCCGCAATCCGCTATACAGGATTTTAAATATTGACGCGCGTAAAATTTTTATAGAACTTATGAGAATTCTGGCGGCATTGGGAGGCCGCCAGCGTGAGGAGGAGAACATGACCGGCATGAAAAACGGCCGACGGCCGCTGCGAAGCCCGTGGGTCATGCGCGCTTTCCGTCGCGCATCAGAGACCGGGATGGGTTCAGGCATAGATCACCTTGGCCCCGATCCTATCAAGCTCGCTGCGTATTGGACCGGGCAGGCCATCGTCGGTGATCACCACATCGACGGCCGACAGCGAAAATGCCTTGGACGTCCCGCTGACGCCCCATTTGCTCGAATCGGCGAGCAGGACAACGCGCCGGGCCATGCGAACGAGGTTTCGCTTCGTTCGCGCCATGTCTTCGTTCACGTCGACCACATCCAGTGACGAGTCTATCGCATGCGCTCCAACAAAGACCTGATGCGCTACCAGGCCGCCGAGAGCCGTATCGGCATCGGTGATCAGCGTGCTCACCGTGTCGGGATAGACCCGGCCGCCGATCATATGAACGTCGAGCCCGGGACGATGCATAAGATGCTGCACGATATTCATGGCCGTGGCCGCGACCACGACATTGCTGAGCGGCGGTAACTGCATGGCAAGCTGCATCAATGTCGAGCCGCCGTCGAAGATGACCGACTGGTTGTCCTCGAACAGGTCCAGCGCCGCCCGGGCGATGCGCTTCTTTGCGTCGAGGTTGGTCTGCATCCGCCGGGCGAACGCGGCCGTCGTAGAATCGGTGGTCCGGGTCACCGCTCCTCCACGGGTCTTGGTCAGCAGTCCCTTGCGGTCCAGTATTTCGAGGTCGGAGCGCACCGTGACCTCCGACACGCCAAACCCGTCCGACAGGTCCTTGATGCGAACCTGTCCGCTGCGTTGCACCTCGCCCAGGATCGATTGGCGTCTCTGCTCCGACAACATTGCCCTGCCCTTGCCTTCCCGCGCCAGGCAATCGCCCTGGCCTTGGCTCACCTTACCGAAAATATGCAGATTCGAAAGCTTTCGAAAGATTGTTTTTCCTTTTTCTTTCGGAAACACTGGATCGAGCTTTTTTTAAATCAACCGATCAGGGAATTTTGGACTCATGAGCCTAGGAACCAAGGTGCGCCTCGCGCGCCTCTTCTCGCATCCATCGGGGAACCTTTTTGGCGGCGCGGTCGACCACTTCGTCGGCTATGGCGACGTGCGCAAAGGCGGCCTTGCCGACCTGCCGGGTGCGCTCGCACGCGTCATGGCGGGCAAACCCGACTATGTCAGCATCCAGCCTGGCACCGCGCGCCATCTGTGGCCGCAATATGCGGGCAAAGCTTCCCTGGTGATTCAGGCGGGCTGCTTCACTGCGGACGATCGTATCAGCGAGTTGATCGCAACGCCCGAGGACGCGGTACGCGCGGGGGCCGATGCGTTGGCCGTGGCCATTCCGGTGCGCGGCGCGACGGAGGGCAAATACATACGCTGGCTGACCGATTCGGTGAATGCGGCGGCCCGCTACGGCATGCCTGTGGTGGCGCATATCTACCCTCGCGATTTCACCGACGGGGCAAAGATCGTCTTCACCCCCGACGAGATCGCCTATGCGGCGCGCATCGGTTACGAGTCCGGCGTCGACGTGATCAAAATCGGCTACACCGGCGATTTCGAGTCGTTCCGGGAGACCGTCCGGACCTGCCCGGTGCCGGTTGTCATCGCGGGCGGTCCAAAGACCGATACGCTGCTCGGCGCGCTTCAGCAGACGGCGGACGCCATCCGTGCCGGCGCGCACGGCGCCGTGGTCGGCCGCAATCTCTGGGGGCACGGCGATCCGGAGAAGGCAGCGCTTGCCTTTCGCGGCGTCATCCATGACGGCCTTTCGGCGCAAGACGCCCTGGCGAAGGCGGGTGCCTGAACGATGCCCACCATCCCCTCGATCCTCGGCTTCGGCGCTATTGCGATCGACGACATAGTCTACGTCGATCAGCCATTGTCGGCGGGCAAGGGTAAGGTTCTGCAAAGTACCCGCGCCTTCGGGGGAAATGTCGCGACGGCGCTGGCCGCCGTCGCGCGGCTCGGCGGAACCGCCGGGTTCGTCGGATGGCTGGCCAGTGCCTCGGACAACGCGGTGCAGCTCGATCTCGTGGCGAGCGGTATTGAAACCGCATTCGCGCCGCGCCATCCCGACGCGCGCCCGGTGCACTCGCGGATCACCGTCGGCTCGGACGGGGAAAGGTTCATCGCGTATGACGACGATGCGATGCTGGGCACAGCTCCGGACTTTCCGGACGATATCCTCAGCCGCGCAACCGTCCTGATCGTCGATAGTTATGCGACCGGGTCGCTGGATGTCGTGGCTCGGGCTCGCGATCTCGGCCTTGCGATCCTCGGCGATATCGAATGGAGCAGCGGCCCCGCCACGGAGCGGCTGATCGCGCTCTGCGACCATCTCATTCTTCCACTTAGCTTTGCACGGACTGCCACGGGGCGCCGATCGCCTGCCGAGATGCTCGATGCCTTGTGGTTGCCATCGCGATCCGCCGTGGTTCTGACCGATGGAGGCAGGGGTGTGTACTATCGCGGCCGTGAAGAGACAGGTCTCTGGCACCTGCCCCCGCACCGGGTTGCGGTCGTCGACTCCACAGGCGCGGGTGACTGCTTTCATGGCGCCTATGCCCATGCGTTGACGCGCGGAGCCGACACCGCGGGCCGGATCGCATTCGCGGCCGCGGCGGCGGCCGTTTCGATAACGGGGCGTGGCGGGCGCGAGGCGCTTCCGACCGAGGACCAGGTCACGCAACTCCTGGCATCGGCGAACGCGCCGTCAGCAGTCGACCTGAAAAATGCGCATGTGGATGCTGGAGCATGACCTGAAACGATCCGACGAAACATTTCGCAGGCGAACACAAGCCCAGGAGAATCATAAAAATCAGGGCTTATACTTGTGGAGGGAGGAATATGGCAGAAGTCATCCTTGAGAAGATCTGCAAAACCTACGGGAACAGTTTTCGCGCAATCGACCAGTTGAACCTGTCGGTCAAGGACGGCGAGTTCTTGATCCTCGTCGGGCCTTCCGGCTGCGGCAAATCCACGGCGTTGCGAATGATCGCGGGGTTGGAAGACATCACCAGCGGCAGCCTTCGGATCGGCGGGGTCGACGTCGTCGACATGCCGCCCAAGGACCGCGACATCGCGATGGTGTTCCAGAGCTACGCGCTCTACCCGCATATGACGGTATCCGAAAACATCGCCTTTTCGATGCGGCTGGCAGGCAAGCCGAAGGCCGAGCGCAAGAAGCGCGTGGACGAGATCGCCAAAACTCTTCAGCTGACGTCTTTGCTGGACAGCAAACCCGCGAACCTGTCAGGCGGGCAGCGTCAACGGGTTGCCATGGGCCGCGCCATGGTGCGCGAGCCGGCCGCCTTTCTCATGGACGAGCCGCTTTCCAATCTGGATGCGAAACTGCGTGTGCAAATGCGCGCCGAAATCACCAGCCTGCAAAAGCAGCTCGGCGTCACGACCATTTACGTGACCCACGATCAGATCGAAGCGATGACGATGGGCGACAGAGTCGCGGTGTTGAAAGGCGGTGTGCTGCAGCAGGTCGACACACCCAAGAGGCTCTATGAATCGCCGGTTAACGCCTTCGTTGCCGGCTTCATCGGCTCTCCTTCGATGAACCTTTTCGAGGCGACCCTGAAGGGCGGCGAGCTCGCTTTTCGCGACTTCGCCGTCCGGCTGCAGGATGCAGCCTTCGTGCGCAGGCCGGCCTTGAGGTCGTATGCGGGGCGCAAGGTCGTGTTCGGGATCAGACCGGAGGATCTTTATGACAGCAGCCTTGAATCCGGTCGCAAGTATCAGACGATACCGGCCAGGGTGACCTCGATCGAGGAACTCGGCTCCGAACAGATCGTCCACATGAACATCGACGCGGTCCGGGTGGACTCCGGTGATCCGGATGCGGTGGATGATTTCGGCCCGGCGTCGAACGCGGTGGCGAGGTTCGAGCCGATCAGCGCCGTCCGCTCCGGCTCGGAAATCCGGTTGGCCGTGGATGATGCCAAGTTCCATTTCTTCGATCCCGAAACGCATCTGGCGATCTGAAGATCTGCGGAAGACCGCGGGCGGGAGCGAGGTGCCTGCGGAAGATACAAGAAGGCTTCTGAATGAACAGACGATCGTCCGCATTGTGCGGCCGATCTTGAAGAAGGAGGAGAAAATGATGTTTCGGATACGACCCGCGATGCTGAAAATAGCCGCGGTCGCATGGTTGCTTGGTGCAACCGGCGCAATGGCGGACACGACGCTGGAATTCACCCAATGGTGGGAGCCCGAATTGCCGGCGGGATCGCTCAGGGCAATCATGAACGACTTCGAGGCTGCAAACCCCGGCATCAAGGTGACGCTGGTCAGCGGTCCCTATGCGACCACGCGAGACCAGATCTCGGTCGGCGCCGCAACCGGAACGCTTAGCGACGTCGTCGGTCTCGACGGCGCCTGGGTGAACAATCTGAACGCGCAGGGTGCGCTGGCCGACATGAACCCGATGATGGATGCGAGCGGGTTCGACAAGACCCAGGTCGCTGATATCATCAAGGTGGACGGCAAGGCGGTGATGTTTCCCGTGGCTTCGTTCGTCTATCCGGTCTTCGTCAATCTGGACCTCGCCGCCCAGGCAGGCGTGACCAAGCTGCCGTCGACCCGCGCGGAGTTTCTCGAAGCCGCCAAGAAGATGACCCACGCCGACAAGAACCAGTATGGCTGGGTGCTGCCCTTGTCGCTGCAAACGCCGTCCGGTGTCCAGAACGACCTGATGTCGTGGGTCTGGGCCTCGGGCCAATCGATGATGGTTGAGGGCAAGCCGGCTCTCGAGGGCAAGCCGGTCGTCGATATGCTCACCTTCGTCAAATCACTGAACGACGCCGGCGTCATCTCGCCCGGCATTGCCACCAAGACCGAGCAGGAGAAGGTCGAGGAATTCGTCAACGATCGGGTCGGAATGATGATCGACTCGCTTGCGCATGTGAACCTCATCCGCAAACGCAATCCCAAGCTGAACTTCGACCTGATCCCGGTCCCGGTCGTGGCGGACTACAGCGGCAAGCGCGGCCTTCCCTACGCCTCCTGGGGCATCGGCATCTCCGCCGCCTCGAAACATCAGGATGAAGCCTGGAAGCTCGTCCAATATCTGATGAGCGAAAAGGTGAATGCCAAGCTCGTGTCGCTTGCAAACGCCTTCCCGGGCAACGTCAACGCCAAGCCCAATTTCGTGACCTCGGACAAGGCTTTCGCCAAGGCTTTCGAAATCTTCAAGACCGGCTATCTCGCCAACGAGTTCACGGGCCTGCCGGTGGCTGAAGACCTGATGACCCAGTTCGACGTGGAGGCTCAGAAGATGCTTGCCGGCGAGCAGTCTCCGGAACAAGCCGCAACCAACGCTCAAAAGGGCTGGATGGCGAAATTCTGAGCGGCCCATTGCCCGTTTGCTATCTTCCACCGGGTGGCCCGGCCTCGCCAGGCCACCCGTCAACAACGGATCGGCAATTTGAGATGGACCTTTTTTTGAAGCGCACCTTCCTCTTCAAGGCACATCCCAGGGGTCGCACATGACCGGGCAGAAGCGCTCCCACCATCGACTGAAACGAGCGGTCGCACCCTATCTCTATCTGTCACCCTCGCTCCTCATAATCGGCCTGTTGATGCTGCTGCCGATGGTGACGGTGATTGGCTATTCGTTCCAGAACAGCGCGGTGCTGCGTCGCGACCCGTCCTTTGCCGGATTGAAACACTACCAGGCGATCTTTGCCGATCCGGTGTTCTGGGCCTCGCTGTGGCACACGCTCTACTTCACCTGCATGAGTGTCGTCTTCCATATGACCATCGGCATGCTCTTCGCACTCATGCTGAACAGCGACCGCATCAATCCGACGCTGCGCAATGTCCTGCGCGTGCTCTACATACTGCCCTGGCTGTTCACCGCGGTGATTATCGCGGTGATCTGGCGCCTGCTGCTTGAGCCGAACGGTGTCGTCAACAGCGTTCTCATGCAGATGGGCATCATCGGTTCCAAGGTCGAGTGGTTTTCCTCGCCCGCGACCGCGCTGCACGCCGTCACCTTCGCCAACATCTGGGCGGGCTACCCGCTTTTCATGGTCAGCCTGCTCGCAGGCTTGCAGGGCATTCCCAAGGATTTCTACGAGGCCGCCGATATCGACGGCGCGAAGGCCTACCAGAAGCTGATCTTCATCACCATTCCGCAGCTGATGCCGATCATCATCAGCATCTCGCTGCTCGACTTCATCTGGACCATGCAGGTCTTTCCATTGATCTGGATAACGACGGGTGGCGGTCCGATCTACTCGACCGAGGTCCTCAGCACCTACACGTACAAGCTGGCGTTTTCGAGCTACAACCTGTCGCAGGCCTCGGCGAGCGCCGTGGTCATCCTGCTGATCTCTCTCGGCCTGACGCTGTTCTACATCCGCTATCAAAAGGCTCGGTAGTCACATGAGGAAAATGCACACGCCCAAAGACAGGCTGATCACCGCCGCGCTCCATGTCGCGCTTGCCGCAGGGCTCTTTTTCGCGGCCTTCCCGATCTACTGGATGCTGAGCAGCTCGTTCAAGTCGAACACCGAAATCTTTGCCCTGCCACCAACCGTCCTGCCGAAGGCCTTCACGCTGGAAGCGTATGCGGCCATCCTGGGCGACCCGGTAAAGCTGCGCTTCTTCTTCAACAGCTACTTCGTGGCCGGAGCGGTGACCGTGCTGACGGTGCTGATCGCCTTGCTGGCGGCCTATGGGTTCAGCCGTTTCAATTTCCGCGGCAAGGGCAGCCTCAACACTCTCATCATCAGCACGCAGACGATCCCGCCGATCACGCTTTTAATCCCCTTCTTCGGGCTTGTCGTCTCGTATGGCATCTTCGACACCTATGTCGCGCTGATCCTGACCTATCTGGTGTTTACGCTGCCCTATGCGATCCTGCTGATGACGGGATATCTGAACACCTTGCCCCGCGACCTCGATGAAGCGGTGGCTGTCGACGGCGGCACCAGTTGGACCGCACTGTGGCGGGTGATCGTGCCGATTTCACTGCCTGGTATCGTGGCGACGTCGGTCTACACCTTCCTGTTGTGCTGGAACGAATTTCTCTTTGCGCTGACACTGACGAAGTCGACGTCCATGCGCACCGTCCCGATCGGCATCCAGTTGTTGATGGGGCAACACGCATTCGAATGGAACCAGATGATGGCGATGAGCGTGCTCGGCTCGCTGCCGCTCCTGGTCATCTACCTGGTTGCCCAGAGGTTCTTCCTCGCCGGCATGACCGCAGGGTCGGTCAAGTAGGATGTCCCTCCAACGGAGGTGGAATCAAGGAATGAAAGGATGACCGTGAAAGACCTGGAAGTCGGTTGCCAGACCTTTACCTGGGAAATGCTCGGCGACCGTTTTGCCGGCGGCCCGGACGATCTGCTCAAGGCGATCGCCGATGGCGGCTATGCCGGCATCGAGATCACCGACACGATGATCGGCCGCTATGCCGCCAAGCCAGCGGAGTTCGCCGCCGCGCTGAAGTCATCCGGGCTGACGCTCGTCTCCTTCGCCTTCGGCTCCAAGAGCGGTTTCACGCTCAGGGATGAGATCGGCGCCGACCTGGAGACCGCCAAACGCTGGATCGACTTCGCCGCCGCCTTTCCCGGCGCGCTGGTGTCGATGGGCTCGGCCACGATCGTTTCCGACGGGCCGCGCGACGACAAGTTTGCCATCGCCGCCGAGGTCTACAACAAAGCCGGCGAGCTCGGGCGCGAGGCCGGCGTCCAGGTCGCGGTGCATCCAAGCTCGCATCACAACACGCTGCTGTTCGACCGCGCCGACTACGACCGCATCTTCGGGCTGCTCGACGCCTCGCTGGTGGGCTGGGTGCCCGACACCGGCCACATCTTGCGCGGTGGCCAGGACATGGCGGATACGCTCACCACTTATCGCGACCGCATCCGCTATGTGCATCTGAAGGATGTCGACGCGAATGGAACCTGGGCGATGCTCGGCAAGGGCGTCTGTGACACGGCGAAGGTGATCGAGATCGCTGGTGCTGCACCCAATTTCAACGGCTGGCTGGTGCTGGAGGAAGAGTCCGAAACGGCCGCCGCCGACCCTGCCGGCGCCGTCAAAACCAACCGCCAGACAATGCGCGGCTACGGAGCCTGAGACGATGACGACGAACAAGCCCCTGTCCGGCCCCGCAGGAATTGCCGCCCTGCCGCGCAACCGGCTTATCGGCGAGTTTTCGCTGTGGTCGGCCGACCTCGCCAATATGGAGCGCGATTTGAAGCGCATCGAGACCCATGCCGATGTCCATCATATCGACGTCGCCGATGCCCGCTTCACCCCTGGCTTCCTGTTCTTCCCGGACCTGGTGGCGCACATCGCCAAGCTCACCGCAAAGCCTATCCATGTCCATTTGATGGTCGAAGCCGAGATCGTCGAGGAACAGACGCGCCAGTTCATCGAGGCCGGCGCCGACCTGATCAGTGTGCACGCCGAAAACGGCGAGACCGGTCTGCGCGCCGTGAGACTGGCGCGTGAACTCGGGGCCGAGGCCGGCGTGGTGCTGCGGCTGGAAACACCGGTCGCGGCCGTCACGCCCTTCCTGCCGGAAGTGGCGTTCGTGACGCTGCTCGGCACTTCCATCGGCGTCAAGGGCCAAAGCCTGTCGGAGCAGGCGTGTCCGCGCCTGATCGAGGCGCGCGTGCTGATGCGCAAAGCCGGCCGCGAGGCCGACATCGTGCTCGCCGCCGATGGCGGCATCCGCCACGAGACCGTGCCGCTGCTGCGCGCCGCAGGTGCGGAGACCGTGGTGCTGGGCTCGCTGGCCTTCGGCGATCCCGACCTTGCCCGGCGCATGGCCTGGCTGCACGGGCTGGAGGTCGCCGCCTGATGACCAAGCTTGCGCTCGCCTTCGATCTCGGTGGCACGGCGCTGCGCGGTGCGCTGGTCGAGAGCGATGGCCGTATCGTCGCTCATGCTTCGGCGCCGACGCTTGCCGGTGCGGGATCGGAGGCGGTGATCGGCCAGATCGTCGCTCTGGCAGGCACGCTGCTTAGGGAACACCCGCAGGCAAACGTCGCCGGCATCGGCGTCGGTGCGCCGGGGCCACTCGACCCCAAGGCGGGGATCGTCATTGCGCCGCCAACGCTGGCCGGCTGGCACGACGTGCCGCTGATCGACATTCTGGGGCGGCATTTCGGGCTGCCGGTGCGGCTGGAAAACGACGCCAATGCGGCGGCGCTCGGCGAATGGCGTTTTGGCGCCGGACGTGGCAGCGGATCGCTGGTGTTCGTGACTGTGTCCACCGGCATTGGCGGCGGCGTCGTCGCCGATGGCCACATCTATCACGGCAGGCGCGGACTGGCGGCCGAGATCGGCCACATGACCATCACCGGTGAAGGCGACCGCTGCTTTTGCGGCGCCATCGGCTGCTTCGAGGCCGTTGCCTCCGGAACCGCGCTCGGCCGCCGCGCCACGCGACTGACCGCGCCGGGCGACGGCTCGCTCTTACGACGGCTGTCAAATGACGGCGACGTCTCGGCCAGGCATGTCGTAGAGGCTGCCAAGGCCGGCGACGCCAACGCTCTCGACCTGATCGAGGCGGAAGCACAATGGCTGGGCATCGGCTTCACCAATGTCTTGCATCTCTATTCGCCCGATCTGATTGTCATGGGTGGCGGCCTTTCCAACGGGTTCGACCTTCTGGCACCGTCGATCAGAGCGGTCATCCAGCAGCGGGCGATGCCGGCCTATCGCGACGTGCCGATCGTGCAGGCTGAACTCGGCGACCGCGCCGGGCTGATCGGCGCCGCCAGCCTGATCCTGTGGGAAGGCGAACCGGGTGCGCCGCTGGCGATGGCGCAGGACGACAAGGACAGAGGCGCGACCGCCGATGCCAGAGAGGCAAGCCACGGCTGAGCTCAAACTGCGCGGCGCGCAGCGCCAGGGTCCCCGAAGAGGACCCCTACCCTTCGCGATTCCAGCTGGCGTATTTTCGGATCGTTTGCCGCTTGTCTTCCGACAAGCCAACAAAGAGATTCTCCTCGAGATAGCCTTGCCGGATGAGATTGGCGAAGACCTGTATTAGCTGTGAATAGCGATAGTCGAACATCTGGTCGATCTTCCGTCGCTGCTGCCGCAGAAAGTCTTCGACGTCCCACATTTCGGAAGGCGTTGCCGCAACGTGGGCCCTGCTCTTGAGTTCAGCCAGCGTCTTGTCGAGCGCCACCTTCAGCGCTGCGTCATAGGCTCTGCGAGCGGCCTTCCTTTCGGACGGAGACCATTTTTCGACGGTCATCGGCTATCTCTATCGAGTTCGCGGTGGCCGGCATCCGGTAGAACCCGCGACAGGCGCAGGACAGCCCCGCTTTTGGGGCCGTTCTACTTCCCGCAATGGTGATCGTTGACCTTGTTCAGCGCATTCGCGTCCGGCCCGACCCTGTCGTAGGAGCAGGGGCCGGCAGCCGTGGTGACCAGCATCTTATCATAGTAGCGCGGGCCGCCGAACAGGGCATAGAAGAGGTCGCGATGGGCGGGAACGTAGCGTTGCTCCGGTTCCGGCTGGCGATGGCGGTGCTTCTTCTCCTTGGCGAGCGCTGCGGTAGACAGGCTGCAGCCAAGCGCGAGAACAAGGGCGGAGGTCGCGAGGATCTTGATGGTCATCGGCAATACCCTTCTGACGGTTCGGAATCGCAGCATATCCAAAAGCGTGGGCCGAACAAAGGTTCCCTGATTACCATAGCCAGCGCCGAAATCAGCCTGTAACGGCACTGCGCGCCCGCCGCCTTTCCGCCGCAACCAGCAAGTCGACGAAGGCGCGCACCTTGGCCGGCCTGAAGCGCGCCGGCGGGAAGACGGCGTGGATGCCCCCGGACGGCAAGGTCCAATCCGCGAACACCCGCACCAGCCGTCCCCGCGCAATGTCGTCGGCGACACTGTAGTCCGGAAAGATGCCGAGGCCGATGCCGGCCAGCACGCAGGACAGAACGCCCGGTGTCTTGTCGCAACTGACGACAGGGTTGAGTTCGGCCAGCACCGTTTCCGTGCCCCTCGAGAACAGCCATTGGCCCACCCCGCGCAACTGGGCGTTGCCGACCCAGGGCAGCGACTTCGCCCGCCTGGGGCTGGCTTCCCCAGGCAGCCTGGCGGCCAGTTCCGGGCTGGCGACGACGAATTGCTGCAGGCTGCCCAGCCGCCGCGCCAGATTGCTGGAATCGGCAAGCCAGCCGACGCGGATGCCAAGATCGATCTGCTCGTCGACCAGGTTGCTGACCGCATCGTCGAAGATCGTCTCGACCCCCATTTTCGGGTATTTTCTGAGATAGGCGGCGATGGTCGGCGCCACGACCTTCTCGCCATAGTCGAGCGGCGCCGTCAGCCGCAGCGTCCCCGTCGGTTGCGCCGCGCGCTGCGAAATGTCGCCATAGGCTGCCTCCGCCTCGCGCAGGATGATCGCGGTCCGGTCATAGAACAGACGACCCTCTTCGGTCGCCGTCACGCGCCGCGTCGTGCGCCGCAGCAGCGTTGCACCGAGCTCTTCTTCGAGCTTGCCGACCTGATGGCTGACCACAGCCTTGGCAACATCGAGACGGTCGGCAGCGGCCGTGAACGAGCCGGTCTCCACCACGGTGGCGAAGTAGACGAGCCGGTTGAGATTGAGGAGTTCGGTCACAGGCAGCTCATTGTATGATTTGATCAGACAGATTGTATGATTGATCGCTATTTTTCGCAACCGGTCCAGCTGTCATCTATCGGGCAACAGAATGAGGCCGCCATGACCAATGCAACCCTAACCTATCTTTTCGACCCGCTCTGCGGTTGGTGCTATGGCGCCACGCCGATGCTGGATCGACTGGCCGCCGGCGGGACCGCGCTCCAACTGCTGCCGGTGGGGCTTTTCTCCGGTGCCGGCGCGCGGCCGCTGGATGCTGGTTTTGCCGCCCACGCCTGGGACAATGACCAGCGCATCGCGCGGCTGAGCGGACAGCGCTTCAGCCAGGCCTATCTCGACAATGTGCTCAATGTCAGCGGCACCTTGCTCGATTCTTCCGCTGCCACCATGGGCATCAACGCCGCCGGGCTGGACGACTGGCGCCAGGAACTTGCGGCACTGAAGGCGATCCAGCATGCCCGCTATGTCGACGGCCGCGATATTGTGACGGTTGACGGCGTCGCCGCGGTACTGACCGACGCCGGCATGAGCGACGCGGCAAAGCTTTTGAAAGCGCCGACGCAGCCGTTTCTGGCGAAGCATGACGACCTGGTCAGCCGCGGGCGGATGTTGTTCCAGCGGCTGCATGTCAATGGCGTTCCCGCGCTCGCGGTGATCGGCCAAACGGCGCCGCGCCTGATCGGCGCCAACGCGCTGTTCGGCAGCTACGACAATCTCGTCGCTCACATCGAGGCGGCGTAGGCCCAGAAATTCTCCCCAGACGAAATTCTCCCCAGACGAAAGGAAAATCCCCATGAAAATCGCACTTATCGGCGCGTCCGGCCAGGTCGGCTCGCGCCTGCTTAAGGAACTCTCCGATCGCGGGCACAGCATCACCGCCATTGCCCGGCATCCAGACAAGATCGCGGCACTTCCGGGCGTGACTGCCAAGAAGGGCGACGTCTTCGACAAGGATGGCCTTGCCGCCCTGATCAAGGGGCATGACGCGGTGATCTCCTCGGTTCATTTCCTCGACAGCGATCCCGATACGCTTATCGCAGCCGTGCGTGCTTCCGGCGTCAAACGCTACCTCGTCGTCGGCGGCGCCGGCAGCCTTGAGGTTGCGCCCGGCAAGCGCCTGGTCGACACGCCGACCTTCCCTGATATCTACAAGGCCGAGGCGCAGAAGGGCGCCGACTTCCTCGACACGCTACGGACGGTCGACGATCTCGACTGGACCTTGCTGTCGCCTTCGGCGCTGTTCGTCGCCGGCGAGCGGACCGGCAAATACCGCATCGGCAAGGACACGCTGCTGACGTCCGACAAGGGCAGCAGCATTTCCTTCGAGGACTACGCCATCGTCATGGCCGACGAGATCGAAAAGCCGGCGCATATCAAGCAGCGCTTTACGGTCGGCTATTGAGCGCACTTCTATTGACAGGTGGGCCACTCGACGGAGTGGCCCGCGTCGGTTCCTATCGACGATAGTGCCATCGGAGTCTCCGATGGCACTATCGCTTTCTTCCGTTTCCACTCCTGCCGCCGGTCTGCGACTCTCGCCGGAGCGGTTCAGGACAGGAACGGAAACATGGCAGACATCGCAAAATCGAAAATCGCTATCATTGGCGGCAGCTCCGGAATGGGGCTGGCGTTGGCAAGGCGGTGCCTGGACTCAGGCGCCGAAGTCATCATAGTCAGCCGCAGTGAAGCCAGGCTCAAGCGTGCCGGCGAGGCGCTGCAGAACCCTTCCGCTTTGAGCGCCGTCGCGGCCGATATCGCCAGGGAGGATCAGGTCGCTGACCTGTTCAAGCGAATTGGCCGGCTCGACCATATCGTCAGCACCGCCGCCGACATCGAAGGCGCCTATGAGCTATTGCCTTCAGTCGACCTGAAGGCGGCGCAGCGGGTCGTCGAAAGCAAATTCTACGGGCCGCTGCTGCTCGCCAAGCATGGCGCGCCGCAGCTTTCGGCCAACGGCTCCATCATCTTCACCTCAGGCATCGCCGCCTACCGGCCGGCGGCGCGCGGCTCGGTCGTTGCCGCTGTCAACGCTGCGCTGGAAGGGTTGGTGCGGGCGCTGGCGGTCGAGCTGGCGCCGGTCCGTGTCAACGCCGTCTCGCCGGGCTGGGTCGACACGCCGATCTGGAGTTTTGTGGCCGGCGACAAGAAGGACGAGACGCTCGATGCAATGGCCAGGCGCCTGCCGGTCGGCCGCGTCGGACAGCCGGACGACATTGCCGATGCCATCGCCTTTCTGATGGGCAACGGTTTTACGACAGGGACGGTTCTGCATGTCGAGGGCGGTCATCGGCTGATCTGAGCGCAGCGAAATTCCTGGCCGCGGCCGCCAGCAGCAGTTTCAGCGCCGGCGGCTGAACCCGCCGGCGGCGCCAGACCATGACCAGCGACGCCGTGCGGGCCGACCCCGGCCACGGCAATTCGACGATCTCGCCGCGATCGAGCGCGTCGGCAACGGCCAGCCGCGGCACCAGGCCCATGCCGACACCAGTCGCCACCAGGCCCGCAATGGCGCCGATGCTGCCGACTTCGGCGGCAAGTTCTGGCGCTGCAATCTCGGCAAAGGCAGTGTCGAACAGATGCCGGTAGACGCATCCGGTTTCCGTCACCACGAAACGCATCGCGGCGAGCGCGGCCAGGTCGTTCTGTCGCGATGCGGCCGCATCTTCGGGCGAGGCGACAAGGACCAGCGGCTCGGCCGATATCGTGCGCCTGGCCAAGCGTTCGTCCAGACCGCTCTTGTCGAAACAGAAGGCGACGTCGATCTCGCTCTCTTCGAGCTGGCGCAGCAGGGCGTCGCTGCCGGCGATTTTCAGCCGCAGACCGATCTCCGGGTGGTCGCCTCGAAAGGCCGCCAGCCATTGCGGAAGTTTGACAGTGGCAATCGTCTCCAGCGCGCCGACCGTAACCGTTCCGGCGGTCATTCCCGTCGTTGCCTCGACGGCAATACGCGCCTCCTCCGCCAGTTGCAGAATCTCTTCCGCATAGGGTTTCAGCGCGTCGCCGGCCGTCGTCAGGTCGAGGCCGTGGCGCGAGCGGATGAAGAGGACGACGCCAAGTTCGCTTTCCAGCGACTGGATCTGGTCGCTGACGCTCGACTGCGCCAGATGAACCTCCCGCGCTGCGCGGGTGATATTACGGTGCCGCGCCACGGCGAGGAAGGTCTTGAGCAATCGTGGGTGCATGCCGTTTCCGGATCTGTCTCTGTTCGACATTTCGGGCTTGGCTGGTCCACTTGCAACCCTGGTCCATTTGCAACCCATTGACGCCGGCGTCATCTGGTTGCGGCAGACCGAAGGGCCAGAATTTCGCGGCAATGACCCGCAAGTTTTCCCACGGCCGGCGCGGTGGCCCAAGAGATCGCCTCTGGCAGATCGCATCGTACGTATGCTCTATGCCAAGCTGATTTCCAGCACCGATGGAAGGACCGACATGCCCCGCCCGCAAGGAACCATCGCCCCGATCCTGACGCCGTTCGAGAACGATGGCCGCATTGCCCGTGACCTGTGGATCTCACATGCCAAATGGGTGCTGGGCCAGGGCGCCCATTTGCTGTCGCCGTTCGGCACCACGGGCGAGGCACTGTCGCTCTCGCTCGACGAGCGCATGCAGGCGCTGGAATGGCTGGTTGCATCAGGCATTTCGCCGGGGCGCATGATGCCCGGCACCGGCGTCACCGCATTGCCCGAAACCGTCGAACTGTCGAAGCACGCGGTCGGCCTCGGCTGCGCCGCCGTGATGGTGCTGCCATCGTTCTTCTACACGGCCGCCGGGGACGATGGCCAGGCGCGCTACTACAGCGAGCTGATCGAAAGGGTGGCCAACCCGGCGCTGAAGATGATCCTCTACCACATCCCGCAGAACTCCGGCGTGCCGGTAAGCCCTGCCCTGACCGCCCGGTTGAGCGCGGCGTTTCCAGAGACGGTCGTCGCCTACAAGGATAGCGCCGGCGACTGGAACAACACGGCGGCGGTGATTGCCGCCGCACCCGACGTCGCGGTGTTCCCCAGCTCGGAGGCGCAACTGACCAAGGGGCTCGCCAGTGGTGCTGCGGGCTGTATCTCCGCGACCGTCAATCTCAACGCTGCGGCCATCCGCGCCCTCTACGACGCGACGATCGCTGGCCAAGACGTCACGGAAGCGGACGCCGCGATCAGGGCGTTCCGCAAGGTGATCCAGGATGCAGGCCTGATCCCGGCAATGAAGGCCGTGCTGGCGGTGCGCTCCGGCGACAAACGCTGGCTCAACCTGCGCGCGCCGCATGAGAATGCGACGCTGGAAAGCGGCAAGGCGCTGCTCACTGCGTTCGGTCCCGCAGCCGATCACATTGGCCGAGGTCACGCATGATGGCGGTTGGCGCAACCCACATGCTCGCATCTTTTCAATCGGCCTAAAGTGACGAGCCTGCCGCCTCTAACGCCGACACGGGCTTAAGCGGTCGCGGACGATCAGCCCCTTTCAGGCACAGTGCGATGCCGCCATTGGCCCTTGAACGGTCAAAATGGAGGCGTACCATCGCGGCATCTGAAACTGAGTCTTCTTCATTCGTCTGGGCTAATGTCCGGACCGGATTGGATATTTTCCTTGGCAATGGATGCAACCCGCGGCGCGGCGAAGCGCGGCAAATCGTTTGCCCATGTGGCGGAGGCGTCCTGGGGCAAGGGCCTCAGCACGCTGCTGCGCATCGTGCGCATGACGTTGCGCCATCCCTGGCAGGTTGCGGTCACCATCGCCTCGACCTTCATCGCCGCGACGCTGCAGCTGTTCATCCCGCGCCTGCTGGGCCACGCCATCGACCAGGCGCAAGGCGTGATGGCTGGAGGCGGCGGCGCGGCGGCTGAGCAGGCGCTGTGGACGACGGCGATCACCTTGCTCGTCGTCAGCATCCTGCGCGGCCTCTTCACGATGGCGCAGAATTATTATGGCGAGGCCGTCGGCCACCGCACCGGCTATGAGCTGCGCCTGGCCTTCTACGAGAAGATCCAGCGGCTGAGCTTCTCCTTCCATGACCGGGTGCATACCGGTGACCTGATTACGCTTGGCCTGCTCGACCTCGACGGCGTGCGCATGTTCTTTTCCACCGGCATATTGCGCGTGGTGCTGCTCGGCGTGCTGATCGGCGTCGGCTCCTATCTCCTGATCAGCACCGATCTCGAGCTCGGGCTGCTCAGTCTGAGTTTCGTGCCGTTCGTCGCCTGGCGCTCCTCGGTCACACAGCTCAGGCTGCGCAGCACCTGGCTGACGCTGCAGGAGCGGCTGTCAGTGCTGAGCCGGGTGATGGACGAGAATCTCGGCGGAATCCGCGTCGTGCGCGCCTTTGCGGCGCAGCGGCATGAGCTGGAAAAATTCGACCGCGCCAAGAAGTCGGCGCTGGAGCTTGCCGACCAGCGCGTCGACATCCGCGTCTCTAACACCAGCGCCATGAATTTTTCCTTCCTGGCGGCCATGGGCCTGGTGCTGTGGTTCGGTGGCCAGAAGGTGATGGCGGGCCAGATCAGCGTCGGCACGCTGGCGCAGTTCCTCACCTTCATGACCATCCTGCAAATGCCGGTGCGCCAGCTCGGGCTGATGGTCAACTCGTTCGCCCGCGCCTCGACCTGCGGCACAAGGCTGTTCGAACTGCTTGACGCCGAACTCGACATTCAGGATGCGCCCGATGCCAAGGATCTCGTGGTGACCGAAGGCATGCTGCGCTTCGACAATGTCGGCTTCCGCTACGCGGGCGCCGGCGGCCGGCCGGCGCTGTCGGGCATTTCCTTCGAGGCCCGGTCCGGCGAGACGGTCGGCATTGTCGGCCCGCCGGGCAGCGGCAAGTCGACCATCGCGCATCTGATCCCGCGCTTCTACGATGTGACGTCAGGCGCGATCACCATCGACGGGCAGGATATACGCGAGGTCACGCTGCAATCGTTGCGCAAGGCGGTCGGCGTCGTGCAGCAGGACGCCTTCCTGTTCACCACCTCGATCGAAAACAACATCGCCTATGGCAATCCGTGGGCGCGCGAGACCCGCATCGGGCAGGCGGCTGAATACGCCCAGCTGCACAATTACATCATCGGGCTTCCGGCCGGCTACACCACGGTCGTGGGCGAGCGCGGGTCATCGCTTTCCGGCGGCCAGCGGCAGCGCCTGACCATCGCCCGCACCCTGATGCTGCGGCCTTCGGTGCTGGTCTTCGACGATTCCACCGCGGCTGTCGACGCCGGCACCGAGCAGCGAATCCGCACCGCGATGAAGCGTTTCGCCAAGGACCGCGTGACGCTGATCATCTCGCACCGGCTGAGTTCGCTGATGCATGCCGACCAGATCCTGTTCATCGAGAATGGCCGCATCGCTGAGCGCGGCACGCACCAGGAATTGCTGGCGCTGGGTGGTCGCTACCGCGCGCTTTACGACCTGCAGCTGCGGCCGGACGACGATTTGCCGGTGGCGGTGGGAGCCGCATAATGTCGACACCGGGTCACGACGAAAAAGAAGACACCAGCCGGCGGCCCACCAGGGCCGTCGTCGGTTCGCACCGCGACGAGGAAGAGGTCTTCGGCAAGGTCTACGATCCGCGCATCGTGCGCCGCATCTGGAGCTTCGTGAGACCGCATCAGGGCCGGATCTTCATCTCGGTGGCCGCCGTTTTGGTGTTCACTCTGACGCAATTGGCGATCCCGCTGGTCATCCGTTACGCCATCGACCACGGCATGGCGGCGGGCAAGGCCGACAGCTCCGTCATGAACTGGGCGATCGGTGCCTTCGCCCTGATCATCCTGATCAACCATGCCGCCAGCTATGTCCAGGAAAGCGTCGTCGGCAAGGTGGCCGAGAATGTGCTGTCGGATTTGCGCCGCGCCATGTTCAGCCATCTGCAGCGCGTCTCGCTGAGCTTCATGGACAAGACCGAGGTGGGCCGGCTGATGTCGCGCCTGCAGGGCGACGTCAATTCGATGCAGGAATTCCTCGAGACGTCGGTCATGTCGGTGGGCGACATCGTGCTTTTTTTCGGCATTGTCAGCGTGCTTTTGTGGCTCGATTTTCGTCTCGGCCTGTTGACGCTGTCGACCATGCCGGCGCTGTTCATCGTGCGCCTGTTCTGGCTGCCGCGCGCCAAGGTCGCCTTCATGGCCGCGCACGAGACCAACTCGATTGCCAATGGCGCGCTGGCGGAAGGCATCCATGGCGTGCGCACGGTGCAGAGTCTCGAACGCCAGCACGTCAATTTCGACCTCTATGACGAGAAGGTGCTGGCCAATCTCAGGGCTCACCTGACCTCGGCCAAATATGCGCAGGTGATGGTGCCGATCGTTGACACGCTGACCGGCATTGCGATGGCAACCGTGATCGTCGTTGGCGGTTCGATGGTGCTGTCGCACAGCCTCGACATCGGCGTCATGGTGGCGTTCCTGTTCTACATCCAGCGCTTCTTCGACCCAATCCGCTCGCTCACCATGCAGTACAGTGTCATGCAGCGCGCAATGGCGTCGGGCCAACGCATCTCCGAAGTGCTGGACGTGCCGGTCGACGTCAGCGACCGACAAGGCGCGGTGGCGCTGACGCGCGACATGGACGGTTCGGTCGAGTTCAGGAACGTCACTTTCGGCTACCGGCAGAACCAGCCGGTGCTGAAAAACATCTCCTTCCGCGTCAATCCGGGCGAGACGGTTGCGCTTGTCGGTCCGACCGGTTCGGGCAAGTCGAGCTGCATGGCGCTGGTGCACCGCTTCTATGATGTCTGGTCGGGCGAGGTGCGGGTCGGCGGCCACGATGTCCGTGACGTCAGGCAGGATTCGCTCGGCGACCAGGTGGCGATGGTGCTGCAGGAGCCGTTCCTGTTTTCAGGCACGGTGCTGGAAAATATCCGCTACCACAAGACCGAGGCCACTCGCGAAGAAGTGGTGGGGGGCCCCCCGGCCCGCCGGGGGCCCGCCGGAAAAGAGGGGATTTACGCTTGGGAGGACACCCCGCGCGCGCCCCCCGGGGGGCAGATAAAACAGGGCCACCCCCCCCCGGGAGGGGATGAGCCGCC